>JANOQC010000059.1:0-3025 GCA_031422175.1 Sphingobacteriia bacterium
TCCAATGTTTCCCAACAATGTGTTACGCCCAATGGAACTGATTCTAAAAAACTATAATTCTTGGTTTCGGTTCCTAAAATCAACAACGGACTCAATGCAAAAAATCCGATCGATCCCTTATCCGATATCAACGCTTTTATCTGCACTGTATCTGCTCCTCGCTTCAACGTGATCATTACCAATGAATCGCTATAGCCTTTTTTAATTGCATCAAACTCTTGATAATACCTAAATGGTTTATCATTCATCGCTATCAATGTATCGCCCTTCTTTAATTCGCCCTGCGTGATAGTAGCTGTTTTACCAACTGAATCTACAATAACCGGATATCGCGGTACTATTAACCCACTGAACTTTTTATCTTTCACCAACTGCTTTCCAAAACTCGCAGGTATATTAATATTCATTTCTTGTCCATCTCTTAACACCTGCATTTGTTTGGCCTCCGTTAAAACTATTTCTGATTCTAGCGTTCCAAAATTGTCGATGCGCTTACCATCTAGTCCCACCACATTGTCTCCATCTTTTAATCCTATAGACTTCGCCAATGAATCTGTATATACGCCGTAGGTTAAATTCTTTACCGGTAATTGCTCTTCGCCCCAAACCCAGGTGATTCCTATAAATATTACAATGGCCAATACCACATTCACCACTACTCCACCAACCATTATTATCAATCGCTGCCAGGCTGGCTTACTCCTAAACTCATAGGGTTCTGGTGGCAATTTCATTTGCTCCTTGTCCATACTCTCATCAATCATACCGGCAATTTTTACATAGCCGCCAAATGGTACCCAACCCAAACCATATTCTGTTTCTCCCTTTTGCTTTTTCCATAAACTAAACCATGGATTGAAAAACAAATAGAACTTCTCTACCCTGCACTTAAATATTTTAGCTGGAATAAAATGCCCCAATTCATGTAGCACTACTAAAATAGAAAACGACAAAATAAACTGCGCTATTTTTACGCCCACACTCATCAAATCAATTGCTAATAAACTCATACTAATTTTTCCCGAAGGACTTTTTTTATTAATTAATTACATGTGTACCAATGATGCCGCAAAATCCCTTGTTTCGGCATCTGTATCAAAATATTCCTGCAAGGTTGGCTTCTCTATAAAAGCAATTTTTGCCATGGATTGTTCTACTATCTCCGTCATATCTAAAAATCCTATTCGGTTTCTTAAAAAAGCATACACTGCTATTTCATTGGCCGCATTCAACACGCAAGGCACATTGCCGCCTCTATACATAGCATCAGTTGCTAAACTCAAATTGCGAAATGTTTTTAAATCGGGTTCTTCAAAAGTTAATGTATTGGGTTTCTTAAAATCATAACGTGGAAATGTATTTGGTATCCGCTGTGGAAATGCCATTGCATATTGTATCGGCAATTTCATATCTGGCAATCCCATCTGCGATTTTATACTTCCATCTTCAAACTGCACCATACTATGTATAATACTCTGCGCATGTATTACTACTTGCACTTGGTGCGGGGCCAAATTAAACAACCATTTGGCTTCAATCATTTCTAATCCCTTATTCATTAAGGTTGCAGAATCGATAGTTATTTTTGCACCCATGGTCCAATTAGGGTGCTGCAATGCATGGTCTTTTTTTACATTCACCAAAAAATTAGGTTTCTTTCCTAAGAATGGTCCGCCGCTCGCTGTTAAAATGATCTTCTCTATTTTATTTCTTCCCTCTCCTACCAAACATTGAAAAATAGCCGAATGCTCGGAGTCTACTGGTATGATCGGTATTCTTTTCTCCGCCGCTTTCTGCATTACAATATCTCCTGCAACAACCAATGTTTCTTTATTGGCCAGTGCAATCGGTTTGCCTAATTCAATCGCATTTAATGTTGGTCTCAATCCTGCATAACCCACAATGCCCGCCAACATCATATCATAACAATCCATCAATGCTGCTTCTGCAATTGCTTTCTCTCCAGCAAATACTTTGATATCGGTTTTGGCCAATGCCTCTTTTACTACTGCGTATTTTTTTTCGTCGCCGATCACTACCACATTCGGATTGAACAACAATGCCTGCTTGATCAATAATTCATCATTCGTTTGTGCTGTTAATATTTCTGCACTGAATAATTCGGGATTGGCTTTTATTACATCCAATGCCTGCGTTCCGATCGAACCCGTTGATCCAAATATGGCGATTCTCTTTTTACTCATTCATTTGTTTTATCTGATACTGTAAGTGCTCTAAAATAAGCAAATATGCAGTATACGGTTGAATTTATTATGCCAAGGCTTAGTTAATCCTATTTGTTAATGGTATATGGTTGAAGGCCTTCGGCAATTACCCGATCATTACTCAATCGGGGTACTTTATTCTGTCCGCCCAATTTGCCGATCGATTTCATATAATCAATAAATGCATGTGACTTTAAGCGGGATATTTGCAATGGCAACAATATATTACCCTGCATCAGGTCTTCATAATACACATTCCTAGCCCGCATATGTTCGTTCAGCCTGGCGCTAAAAGCGGCCAGATCGCTGGGTTCGGCTTCAAACTCTATCAACCACTCATGGTAACTCTTGCCTTCTCCCTGCTGAATGAACGGCGCAACGGTATACTCGGTGATCTTACAAGGGTATTCGGCCACCGTCTTCAACATAGCTTGTTCTACTTCTTCCCCAATTACATGCTCCCCAAATGCCGATATAAAATGCTTGATCCTGCCCGTTACCACCAATCTGTATGGGTTCAGACTTACAAATTTTACCGTATCACCCAGGTTATAGCCCCATAATCCGGCATTGCTATTAATAATAAGGGCATAGTTCTCACCCAGTTTCACATCTTTTAATGATAATCTGGTCGGGTTTTCATTGAATACCTCTCCCGCAGGGATGAACTCATAAAATATTCCACTATTGGTATTGAGCAACATGCCTGGCTCGGTTTGGGTATCCTGAAAGGCAAAAAATCCCTCACTGGCCGGAAACAATTCTATAGAATCGATCTTTCGGCCGATACTTTCAAAAAT
>JANOQC010000060.1:0-3040 GCA_031422175.1 Sphingobacteriia bacterium
AAAGAAAGCAAAGAAGCTCATCAACTAATTGAGGAATTTATGTTGTTGGCCAATAAAACGGTGGCTGAAAATGTGGCAAAACTAAACGTAAATAAAAAGCAAATTCCATTTCCTTATAGAGTGCATGATCAACCAGATGAAGAAAAGTTGACTCCATTTATTCAATATGCAAAAAGATATGGCCATTCTTTTGATGTGTCTACTCCACAAGCAATTGCTAAAAGTTTTAATACCATGTTAGCTGATGCAAAAGGTAAACCTGAGCAACATGTTTTGGAGCAATTAGGCATTAGAACAATGGCCAAAGCTGTATATACATCGGAAAATATTGGTCATTATGGTTTGGCATTTGAGCACTATTGTCATTTTACTTCTCCTATTAGGAGGTATCCAGATATTTTAGTTCATCGTGTATTAGAAACAGTACTAGAAGGTCAGCCAATGGTTGATAAAAAAATGGAAGCGAAAAGTAAACATTGTAGTGAAAGAGAAAGAGCTGCAATGGAAACAGAACGAGCTGCAAATAAGTACAAACAAGTAGAATTTTTAAAAGGACATTTAGGGGAAGTATTTGAAGGTGTTGTTAGTGGAGTTGCCAGCTTCGGATTTTTTGTTGAAACAGTAGATCATAAGTGCGAGGGTATGGTAAGTATTGTAAGCTTAAGTGATTTTGATGATTTCCGATTGATTGAAACAGAATATAGTTTGGTAGGCAGAAGAAGTGGACGCAGATTTAAGATGGGGGATAAATTATCCATCAGAGTAGTAGCAGCCAATTTAGATAAACGCCAATTGGATTTTGAGTGGGTTATTGGTGAATAATTTCCTACCAACCACTTGCTAATATATCCGCTAAGTGCAGCACTTTAAGTTGACTGTGTTTGATTTTTGCACAACCATCAATATGCATGAGACAACTCATATCAGTACTAATAATGTATTCGGCATTTGTAGCTTCAGCGTGCGAAATTTTTTGATCTGCCATTGCAACGCTAATGGGCTCAAATTTTACTGCGAAAGTTCCACCAAAACCACAGCAGGTTTCCACATCATTCATTTCAACCATTTCTAAGCCTTGTACTTTTTGAAGCAGTTGTCGAGGTTCATTTTTTATTTTACATTCTCTTAAAGCGGCACAACTATCATGATAGGTGGCCTTGCCATTAAAGACTGCTCCAAAATCGTCTTTTTGCAATACATTGATTAAAAAATCTGAAAATTCATAAATACGATTGGCCGTTTTTTCTGCCATGCTTTTATGGGAAGAGTTTTCAAACAATTTTCCATAATAATTTTTTACGAAACCAACACAACTGGCACTAGGAGCAATTATGAATTCTGCTCCTTCAAAATCATATAAAAATTTTGTACAAACTTCTTTTGCTTCTCCCCAGAACCCGGCATTAAATGCAGGTTGACCACAGCATGTTTGATTTTTATTGTATTGAATAGTACAGCCTGCTTTTTCCAACACTTTTACCATGTTAAAAGCAACGTCTGGATACAATTGATCTATAAAGCAAGGAACAAATAACTGTACATTCATGGGTAAAATAAATTATTTAAATGAACGATTTAGTTTGATCATTTTTAATGCGGTGATTGCAGCTTCTTTGCCTTTATGACCATGAATTCCCCCAATTCTTTCTTTTGCTTGAAGTTCATTTAATACAGTTAAAACTCCAAAAATTACAGGAACATCAATCGAGAGGTTAAGCTGAACTACTCCATCTGTTACTGCTTTGCATACATAGTCGAAATGTGGAGTATCCCCTTGAATAATCGTACCTAATGTAATATAGGCATCAGGAGCAATTGCACAATAGGCATAGTGATTCTTTACTGCAAAAGCTATTTCAAATGCACCCGGAACAGTAATCACTTTGTACCTGATACCATTTTCTTTTAAAATGCTGATGGCACCTTTTTCTAATTGAGTAATAATTGGTTTATTCCATTCAGTTTTAACAATTACAACAAAGGCATCCTTTAGTGCAGGGATGCCTTTGTTTAATTCAATATTTCCATTGCTTGACATTATTGAGCAGTAAGGTCGTTTTTTTCTATGCTTAATCGATAAATATATTTATCTGCCTGAAAACCTTTGTCGGTTTTAGGGAATTTCATTTTTAATTCCTTGTACAATTCCAATGCTTCTTTTGCTTTTCCTGTTGTTTCAGAAAGCAGAGCAGCACGAAATAAGTATTCTGATGAATTATTCTCATCTTTATCAAAAGTGTTAGCAGCTTTTTTGTAAGCGGCTATTGCATCCTCTTTTTTATTAGATTCTGCATATGCATCTCCTAAACATCCTGTTGCTAATAATTGAATTTGTTTGGCATCTGTTGAAAAGTCTTTTAAATGTGATATTGCTTTATCGAATTGACCCAATTTTAAATAACTAACACCAGCATAATAATGAGCCAAATTAGCAGCTTTAGTTCCACTATAGTTGCTAATAATATTTAATACTCCTTTGCTTTGACCATCTCCATTTAAAACTAAATTAGAAGAGTCTAATGCAAAATACTGTTCAGCTTTATATAAAACTTCAGCAGCTTTTTCTTCTTTTGGTTTCATAATGAATTCCTGATAAGCAAACCATCCACCAACTAGCACCAGAATTGCTGTAATTGCAATTAATACTGGTTGCTGTATTCTTTTCCATGTTGATTCTGCCTTCAATAAGGTTTCATTCACTTCAACTGCACTTTCGTGTTTCTCGCTCATAGTATTTTTTTAATCTTATTTTTTAATCAACAATAAAAGGATATTGCTCGTCCATGTAAACGTCTTTTAATAATTCTTCGTCTGAAGGCCAAGGACTCTCTTCCGCAAAACGAACAGATTCATCAACTAAAGTATTTATTTTTTGATCGATAAATTGTAAATCTTCTTTTGTTGCAAACCCATTTTCTAAAATTGTATTTGCAACTTTGATAATAGGGTCCTGGTCTTTGTACTCGTCTACTTCTTCCTTTGTTCTGTATTTTTGAGGATCAGAAACGGAGTGACCTTTGTAACGATAGGTTTTCATTTC
>JANOQC010000061.1:0-57173 GCA_031422175.1 Sphingobacteriia bacterium
ATGAAAAAAATATTTTTAATACTACTCACATGTGCAAGTTTAGCTTCTTGTAAGCAAGACTTCACAAACCCCGGGGCAATCAATAGCACTGATGCCTTTGCCACACCAAGAACATTAGCAGGTGTAGCTGTAGGATTGCAAAACGCATATTCTAATGGAAGACTTAGTGCTGTTTATACTGGCATCACTGCAGCAGGTGCACTTACCAACGAATTTCGTTTGATGAATGCAGGCAATACCGACGAAGCCAATCTTTTTATTGGTGGAGTTGCTGTAGACAATTTAAATGGTATTGTAGGAAATATGTGGACATGGAATAATAAAGTAATTTTTGATGCCGATAATGTATTAGCTGGTGCTAGTAAATTAGGTGATAAAAATTATGCTGCAGGACTAATTGCCTATGCAAGTATTTATAAAGCATTAGCCATTGGAAATTTGTGTATGTTTTTTGAACAAATACCTGCTGCTCCTGGTGTAGGTTCTACTCCTGCAACATTCCAAACCAGAATTGATGGATTTAAAAGAGCTGTTACCACATTACAAGCTGCGAAAACAGCTTTAGCTGCCAACACACCAGCCTCAGATTTTTATGCCAATGTTCCAGCCTCAGTGAATGCTGCTTTTTTCACCAATACCTTGAATGCATTGATTGCACGTTATAGTTTATTTGCTGGAGATTTTGCTGCCGCAATAACTGCATCTCTAACAGTGCCTTCTAATTATGGTGGATCTGTAATGGCTTTTGATGCAATTACCACAAATCCGATTTTCACTACAGTAACTGCAACTAATAATGTGTACCAGATTTTAGATTCTACTTTAGGATTACCTACTATTTTAGCACCAGATTTAACTGATCAAAGAATTCCTTTTTATACAAGTATCAACACAACTATTGCACCTAGATACCGTATAAGAGGATTTTATACTATCGCTACACAATTGATTCCTATTTATGTTCCAGGTGAAATGAATTTGATAAGAGCAGAATGCTATGTAAGACAAGCTTCTCCAAATTTAGCTTCTGCTGTAATAGAAATAAATACCATCCGCCAAAAAACGGCAATTGCCGACCCTTTTGGAATTGGTGCTGCAACTACAGCTTATACAGGCACTGTAAATGCTGCTTCATTAACCAATGAAATATATCGTCAGAGATGTGTTGAATTGTGTATGAGTGGTATGCGATTAGAAGACAGTAGAAGATTGGGCAGACCAGCTACTGAAAGAAAGAGAAATTATTTCCCTTATCCTTCAAGAGAAAGAGATAATAATCCTAATACACCTGCAGATCCGGCAAACTAAAAGTGAATACTTAATTGTATTAAAATAATTTGACAGATTCTAAAAGATCCCAACTGCTTAAGGTAGTTGGGATCTTTTGTTAAATGACATGAAGGCACTATTATTCAGCTATTGTTCAGCAACTTTTTTTAATTGATTCAGGTTTTTTTCAAGTAATGTTCCAATTATCCGATCATTCATCATCGAACTAAACCTCTCCCAAGGATACCATTTAACTTCTTGTACAAATTGCCATTGCACTACCGTCATTTTTAAATTATCATTGGCAATTAAACGAATGGTACTTATTTGATTAGATGCATTTTCGCTATCCCACTGAGATACAACAGTAGAATCTGTTATACCTGTAATTCGTACTTTAGTATTTCCAAGAATAGCCGATGAAGAATCAATGATTTTTACAATTGGATTACTCATTCCATCTACCCAATCTTTCCAATTTCTTAAATCACTTACATACCTAAATACAGGCGCTTTATACGCTTTAATATCAATTGCCCTAGATACCAATACGGTAGAAGGTAATAACATTCCAATGGCTGATGCTAAAAAAAACAATACAACAACACTGATTAACCCCAGCTTAATTAAGCGCATATTACTCCCATTTAAATGTTTTAAAAGCAACTGCATAAATCACTACAATCCAAATCCCCAATATACCCAGTTCCTTGGTACATTCTAATAAGCCAGCGCCTTCAAATGCTATACTTCTCATGGCATTATTGAAATGAGTTAAGGGCAATACCTTACAAATTGGTTGTAACCAAGTTGGAAATGCTTCAATGGAGAAAAATGTACCCGCTAATAAAAACTGAGGCAATGTTATGATATTGGCAAATGGAGGAATTACACTTTCGGACTTTGCAACACTACTAACTATAAATCCAAAACCCATAAATAATATCAATGCTATAAAACTCAATACCATGATGTCAAAAAAAGTAATTAGCCCATTCACCAAAGTAAAATTAAAAGCAAAATGTCCTACACTAATTATAATAATGGCAGTAAGCATTTGAAAAATCACCCTACTCAATGCTTCCCCTAAAACAATATAAGATCGCTTAATGGGTGTAGCATAAAATCGTTTTAATACCAATTGCTGTCTTAAATTAAAAAACAAAAATGCAACTCCAAACACACCAGCACTTAATAATGAAAAACCCAACTGTCCTGGTAAAATAAAATCAATGGTTCTATATACTCTCCCAGGAACTTTCTTCACTTCTTTATTAATAATGGCAATAGTAGGTGTAGCTGCAAATTGCTGTTGATTAACCCCACCAATTGTTGCACTCAATATAGATTGTAACACTTGTAAATTTTGAGGATTCACTGCTTCCGAACTAGTTAGTGTAATAATATAAGGAGCTGTTTTACCATAAGATGGTTGAATATCAATAATAGCAGTTAATCTACCTTTCTCTAAATCTGCTTTGATTTCATTGGTTGTTTTGTTTATAATTTTAAAGCCAGCTACCGATTTCAATATTTTATAAATAGGATTTAGTGTATCGGTATTTTTCGAGAAAGCTACACTCAACGAAACCCTTCCCCCACTTCCAATAAACCCAAAAATCAAAATAAAAATGAGCGGGAAAGCAATGCTAAACACAACTGCAGAAGGACTTCTGAAAATACTTTTTAGGCTGCCTTTAGTAATTGCTAGCATAGCCCTTAACTGACTGTAATTTTTTTGCATATCGATTGCCTAATAAATTAGTTTATGTTAAAAAGGAAAGGCATTTTTGTTTGAGGAACTCCTTTCATTTGTTTAATTTCTTTTATAGACTTCAATATTGTTAATTCATCTTTATCAAACTGTGTGCTTATCAAGTTTTGGCTAATTGTTTTTTGATAATTACTCATCAATTGTTCTATAATTGTTTGCTTTTCTGGGTATTCTCTCAACTTGTAATCGGATTTGCCAATTTTCGCCATTTTTACAGCACAATTAATTGCGTCTTGTAAAGTACCAATACGATCTATTAAACCAACTGTTTTGGCATGAGAACCAGTCCAAACCCTGCCTTGAGCCACTTCATCAACTTCTTCAATCGATTTCTTTCTGCCATTTGCAACCCTGGTTTTAAATGTATTGTAAATTGAATCTACTGATGCTTGGAAAAATCTTTTTTCAGGCTCAGTCAAGGGTTTATCTATTCCACCCATATCGGCGTAGGTAGCAGTTTTAACACCATCGAATGTTACGCCAATTTTATTTTTGAAAAAGGATTGCATATTGGGTATAATACTAAATACGCCAATAGAACCAGTAATTGTGTTGGCATTGGCAAAAACAGAATCGGCATTACAAGCAATATAATATCCACCAGAGGCTGCTACATCTCCCATGCTTACAATTACCGGTTTCTCTTTTCTAAGTAAACTGATCTCTCTCCATATTACTTCACTTGCAAGGGCAGACCCTCCAGGTGAATTTACCCTGAACACAACCGCTTTGATGTCTTTATCAAATCTTATTTTACGCAATACATTCTTAAAATTATCACTACCTACTTGTTCATTTTCGCCATATCCAGAAACAATATCCCCATCGGCAAAAACAAGTGCTATTCTATTATCTCCTGTTTGTTTAAAATTAACGGCTGATTTGTAATCGCCGATTGTAACAAAATTAATTTTTTCTTTTTCGCCCATTGATAATTTCTTCAACCAGATTGATTTTATTTCATCGTCGTATTTAAGCCCATCCACTAAATCATTTTTTTGTGCATCATAGGCCGATTGAATAGCACCAGTATTGGCTAATGTTCTTAACTCAGCAGTATCTTTCTTTCTGGCAATAGCAACAGCATCAATAAAATGAGCATACAATTCGCCCAACCAAACGCTGGTTTGTACTTTGTTTGCATCAGTCATTTTAGTTTCTCTTAATGGCTCAGTTGCGCTTTTAAATTTACCAGCATAAAAAATTTGTGGTTGAATTTCTAATCGATCAAGCATTCCTTTCAGAAAAAATAAATTGGTAGAAAATCCAACAAAATCTAATCCGCCTTGTGGATTACAATAAATGGCATTTGCAGCAGTTCCAAGATAATATCCTTTCTGTGAAATCACTTCGCCATATGCCATAACATATTTACCACTTTTTTTAAAGTCTAAAATAGCTTTACGCAATTCTTCACTAGCTGCAAAACCGTTGGCATTTCCAGCGCATTGCAGGTACAACCCTTTGATGGAAGAATCTGACTTTGCATGATCAATAATACGAATTACCTCATACAACGAAGGCAAATCTTCTGCTGTATTTCCTAATAAACTTTTAAAAGGATCTTCTTCATATTGTTCTTTAAAAGGAACATCAAAATTCAAAACCAACACTGCTTTTGAGCCAATGGTTGGTTTTTCGGAAGATGCTGCACTTGTAGCAATTCCAATCAATACAAAAATGCCGATAACGCTGAATAATATCAAGGCCAATAAGGTGGCGAAGACAATTTTGAAAAAACCTCTCATAAATATGAATTAATCGATTAATAATTAAAGATATTTGAACATCACTATACCACCAATTATGGATACAGCTTATTTACTTACTGGTAGCAATATGGGTGAGCGATTTGAATATCTTCAAAAAGCCAACGCATTAATAGAACAAAGATGTGGCAAGATCGTTCAACAATCAGCTATTTATGAAACTGCACCTTGGGGTTTCTTAGACCAGCCAGCCTTTTTAAATCAAGTAATTGCAATAAAAACTACCCTTTCTCCGGAGTCATTAATGACCAGTTTATTGGAAATTGAAGCATATATTGGCAGAATAAGATCTGTAAAATTAGGTCCTCGAACCATAGATTTAGATATTTTGATGTATGATCAACTTATTTTAGATAGTCCAAGTTTACAAATTCCACACACAGCTCTCCCCAATAGGCGATTTGCCCTAACTCCTTTATCAGAAATTGCCCCCGATTTACTACATCCTGTATTACAAAAAACAATTTCTACCCTTTTATCAGAGTGCTCTGACGATAGCAATGTGCAAAAAAAAATTAAAATAGCAAAATAGCTACGGTTATTTTTGGCAATTCTATACTACATGAAGCATCATTTTATTACTATTGAAGGGAATATAGGAGTAGGCAAAACAACATTGGCTAATATATTAGCCGAAAAGTTGAATGCTCGATTGATTTTGGAAGAATTTGCTGAGAATCCTTTTCTCCCTAAATTTTATGAAAATCCACATCAATATGCTTTTCCGCTTGAGCTATTTTTCATGGCCGAAAGATACAAGCAGTTGAAGGATATGGTTCACACCAAAGAATTGTTTCAATCTGTAACAGTGTCTGATTATTTATTTACAAAATGTTTGCTTTTTGCAAAAGTGAACCTTCCTGAAGAAGAGTTTAGATTGTATCAAAAATTATTCGATATAATGCATCATCAACTTTTATTTCCGGATATATTAATCTACTTGCATGCTCCGGTAAATAAATTGCAAAAAAATATTAAAAAAAGAAATAGGTCTTTTGAACAATCAATTTCTGATGAATATTTATTTAATATTCAAGAAACATATACCAATTATATAAAGCAACACAATATCAAAACTCTTTTTATTGATGCGAGCAATGCCGATTTTATAAACAATGAGACTCATCTTAAAGTTATAATAGATGCATTAAACAATGACTATGAAGATGGTCAGCATTATTTTAGTTTACCATGAAGATAATAAAGCAAAAATCAGATCCATTTGGGGCAATGAGAATTGCTGAAATTAGGCATTTAATGATTGGCCGATTTTCATTCATCATGGGCCTTAGAATGCTGGGAACTTTAGTGGGTTGGTGGATTTACGAATTAACCAATGAGCCTTTCGCAATAGGATTAATTGGATTAGCTGAAGTAATACCTGCTGTTTCATTATCCCTTTATGCAGGATATGTTATAGATATTAGTGAGAAAAGAAAATTATTATTAAAAGGAATTGGTTGCTATTTAGTTTGTGCATTATTTTTATTACTCCTATCTAGCCGTTATACTGCATCGCAATTTAGTAACCATTGGATAGCGTTTTGCATTTACATCATCATTTTTTTTACAGGTATAATTAGGGCTTTTACTGGCCCAACTTTTGGAACCATGGTAGCAGCAATTGTTCCAAAAGATATTTTACAAAATGCTACTACTTGGAATCAAGGAATTTGGTTATCCGCTTCTGTTACTGGGCATGCAACAGTTGGATTTCTAATTGCGTTTTTAGGAAATACCAACTCCCTATTTATTATCTGTACTATGATCATAATAGGGCTTTTCTATATGTACCAGATAAAACCAAAACCTGCATTAAATATTAAAGGAGAAAAAACAGGACTTGCCAGTGTAAAAGAAGGTTTGGTATATGTTTACCAAACGAAAGAACTATTGGGAGCTTTATCACTTGACTTATTTGCCGTATTTTTTGGTGGCGCTGTGGCTATGATACCCGTATTTGCAAAAGATATATTACAAGTTGGCCCGATAGGATTTGGATGGTTAAACGCCGCTGCCGATATTGGCTCGATAGTAATTGTTGTTGTACTCACCTTTTTTCCAATTCATAGAGGTCAGGGGAAAAAATTATTATTAGCCGTAGGTGGATTTGGAATATGTATCATCATATTTGCATTGTCAAAAATATTCTGGATTTCATTTGCTGTATTGCTAATTAGCGGAATTCTTGATGGAATCAGCATGATTGTAAGAGGTACAATAGTACAAATGAGCACTCCCGATCATATGCGTGGCCGAGTAATGAGTGTTAACTCCATGTTTATTAATAGCAGCAATGAATTGGGACAATTTGAAAGTGGAATGGCAGCAAAATTACTAGGTGTAATACCTTCAGTTGTTTTTGGAGGATGTATGACTATATTAGTGGTAGCTTTCACTTGGGTTAAAGCACCAACATTAAGAAAAATGGAATACTAAAAAAATGAAAAGAAGCACATTTTTAAAAAATACTGTTTTCAGTATCGCAGCAACTGCAATATCATCTAAAGACTTAATTGCGGCTATTTTACAGCAACCTACTTACAAAATAAAAATGCTCAGAGGAGATGTGGGCATATTTACTGAAAGAGGCGGAACAATTGGATTTTACCAATCCAAAGATGGATATGCAGTTGTTGATACTCAGTTTGCCGACACTTCCAAACATTTAATAGAAGCATTGAAACAAACTAAGGATATGCCTATCAAGTATTTAATAAATACCCACCACCATGGCGACCATACTGGTGGTAATATTACTTTTAAGGGAATAGCCGAACATGTTGTAGGTCAGGAAAACTGCCTAGCCAATTATAAAAGAGTTGCAGAGCAAACTAAAACAGCTGATAAACAATTGTTTCAAGATATTACTTTTAAAGATACTTGGAAACAAAAACTAGGTAAAGAAAAAATAAAAGCACATTATTTTGGTAATGCCCATACAAATGGAGATGCAATCATTCATTTTCAACACACCAATATTGCTCATATGGGAGACCTTATGTTTAATATGCTCAACCCTGCAGTTGATAGAACTTCTGGAGCATCAATTCAGCATTGGATTGAAGTATTGCAAAAAACTAAAACTACTTTTGATGATGATACATTATTCATTTTTGGGCATGCAGCTGACCCTGAAAAAGTTACTGGAACTAAAAATGACATCACCGTTTTTGAAGATTATTTACAACAAATGTTGGCATTTGTAACTACATCAATCAAAGAAGGGAAAACAAAAGAACAAATAATTAAAACAACAGATATACCTGGTGTAATTAAAAGATCCAATAGCCCAGAAAGAGCATTAACTGCCGCTTACGATGAACTAACAGTTAAAGTTTAATTAATTTCTCTAATACAAAATAAACAGCTGGACAAAAACTGGAATTTTTTAAAGTAATAACCGGTCTTTTTAACAAAATATCTTCATCGGTATAAGGAAATCTGTGACAGTCGGAAGGTCTTTTATCATAAATAGAGCAAAAATTGTCTTCCCCTAAAAATGGGCATGGAGTGGACTTTGCAACATAATCTCCATCCGAATCCAATGAAAGGTACCTATCAATGAAAACACTTTCTTTCATGTTTACATGCTTACTGATTCTTTTTATATCAGGTGTTTTAAAACGGGGAGAATAATTTTTACAACAATTGGCACATTGTAAACAATCAATTTTTTCAAAAGCAGCTTCATGCAAATCGGGAAGCACTTTTAATACTTTATTTTTATCGGCCCTACTCAACCAATTTTTATATAGTTTCTGGTGTTCCTTACTTTTTTTCTCCCAGTTGTTTAACAAATCTTCTTCCACAATATGTATTTTATCAAATTTAAAAGAGAATCAGCTTGCTTGAGTTAATTTTGCAAATCAATTTTGAATAAAATTGAAAGCTGAATAAGTGCTAAATTATGGATTCAATTACAGAACAGAGGCTTATTTTAATAGTTTGGGACAAGTTTTTTGGTACTTTCCAGCCTGAATTACCGGCTGGACTATGCCAACCTAACACCAGTCTCAACAAAATCAATTAAATACTGTTACATCATCATACCTTTGCGGCACTTAAATTTATCAATTAGCATATGAACTTATTTGAGCAACAATCAACACAATTTCAACGCAGGCATATTGGCCCTAACGAAAGAGATTTAAATGGTATGTTAGATACTATTAAGGAAAAAAACATTGAATCGTTAATCAGTAAAACAGTACCGGACAGTATTCGTATAAAAAACAACCTGGATGTACCTGCTGCAATCAGTGAGTTTGAATACCTGCAACAGCTAAAGCTAGTTGCAGCTAAAAATAAAGTATATAAAAACTATATAGGACAAGGATATTATGGCACAATAACGCCTAGTGTAATCCTTAGAAATATTTTTGAAAATCCAGGATGGTATACACAATACACCCCATATCAAGCAGAAATTTCTCAAGGAAGGTTGGAGAGTTTGTTGAATTTTCAAACTATAGTAACAGACCTAACTGGGCTACCAATGGCCAATGCATCTTTACTAGACGAAGCAACTGCAGCCGCTGAAGCAATGGCAATGTTATTTCATCAAGCAAATAAAACAGATAATATTACCAAGCCTAAATTATTTGTTGATGATCAAATTTTTCCTCAAACAAAATTGGTATTAATTACCAGAGCAGCTCCTATTGGCATTGAAATAGTAATAGGTAATTACTTAACATCAACTATCGATTCCACCTATTTTGGTGCGATCCTTCAATACCCTTCAAATAATGGATCAGTAAACGATTATCGTGGTTTTATAAACAAAGTACATGAAGTTGGTGGATATGTAATAATGGCTACCGACTTACTTGCACTAACCATGTTAACACCTCCTGGAGAACTAGGTGCAGATGTTGCCATAGGTTCTGCCCAAAGATTTGGAGTGCCAATGGGCTATGGCGGACCTCATGCCGCATTCTTTGCTACCAATGATGATTTTAAAAGAGGCATGCCAGGAAGATTAATTGGAGTGAGTATTGATGCGCAAGGCAACCGTGCCTTAAGAATGGCTTTACAAACTAGGGAACAACATATAAAGCGTGAAAAAGCAACTTCCAATATTTGCACTGCTCAAGCATTATTAGCTAATATGGCTGCTATGTATGCCGTATATCATGGTGCTGAAGGATTGAAAAATATTGCGCAAAGAATTCATTTAATAGCAGCAACAGTTGCGGAATCACTAACCAAACTAGGATTAAATCAAACCAATAATAGTTTCTTCGACACCATTCATATTACTGGAGTTGATGCAACAAAAGTTAAAACCGTTTCAGAACAACACCAATCGAATTTCCGTTATTTTGAAGATGGTACTATTGGAATTAGTATTGATGAAACAACCTCAATTGAAGATGCCAATACTATTTTAAAAATATTTGAAATAGTTACCGAAAAAAGTATAAGTAATAAAATAACTACACAATCAATACTAGAAACTAACAATTGTATTCCAACAGATTTAATAAGAACAAGTAATTATCTATCTCATACTGTGTTTAACACACACCACAGCGAAAGTCAGATGATGCGATATATTAAGCAATTGGAAAACAAAGATCTTTCTTTGAATACGAGCATGATTAGTTTAGGTAGCTGTACCATGAAATTGAATGCTGCAACTGAAATGATTCCTGTTAGTTGGCCAGAGTTTGGTGGGCTTCATCCGTTTGTTCCATTGAATCAAACAGAAGGATATCAACAAATTCTTGCAGAGCTGAATCAATATTTATGCGCAGTTACCGGATTTACTGCTTGCAGTTTACAACCCAACAGCGGTGCACAAGGAGAATATGCAGGTTTATTAACCATTAGAGCCTATCACCAAAATAGAAAAGAAGTTCATAGAAATATTGTACTCATCCCAATAAGTGCACATGGAACCAACCCAGCAAGTGCTGTAATGGCCGGATTTAAAGTTGTTGTTGTGAAGTGTGATGAAGCAGGCAATATTGATTTAACAGATTTACAAGCAAGAGCCATCCAATACAAAGATACTTTAGGAGGTTTAATGGTAACATATCCCTCAACTCATGGTGTATTTGAAGAAACCATAAAAGATATATGTGCCATTATCCATGAAAATGGTGGATTGGTTTATATGGACGGTGCCAATATGAATGCACAAGTTGGTTTAACAAGCCCTGGAATGATTGGTGCAGATGTTTGTCATCTTAACTTACATAAAACATTTGCTATACCACATGGTGGAGGTGGGCCTGGCATGGGGCCTATTTGCGTGAATGATAAACTAGCTCCATTTTTACCAGGTCATTTGTTGGGATACAAAAATGATGAATTGGCTGTAAGTGCTGCTCCATTTGGTTCAGCAAGTATTTTGTTGATTAGTTATGCGTATATAAAAATGTTAGGCTACGATGGTATTCGTATGGCAACTGAATATGCAATTCTGAACGCCAATTATATGAAAGCTCGATTAGAAAAAATTTATCCGATTTTATATACGGCAAAGAATGGCACTTGTGCACATGAATTTATTGTTGATCTAAGACCATTTAAACAAACTGCTGGAGTAGAAGTAGAAGATGTGGCCAAGCGATTAATTGACTATGGATTCCACGCTCCTACCATGAGTTTTCCTGTGCCAGGAACTATTATGATAGAACCAACTGAAAGCGAAGACAAAGCCGAATTAGATCGTTTCTGCGATGCTATGATTGGCATTTACGATGAAATAAAAGCAATAGAAAACGGCACTTCAGACAAGTTAGACAATGCTTTGAAAAATGCGCCTCATACTCAGGCTGTGATTTGTGCAGACGAATGGAACCATCTATATACCAGACAGGAAGCGGCTTTCCCTTTGTATTATGTTACACAAAATAAATTTTGGCCAAGTGTTGCTAGGGTAAATAATACACATGGTGATAGAAACCTTATTTGTACTTGCGAACCAGTATCATCTTATGCTGAGTAAATAAGTAAGTTTACCGATAACAATTAGACCCGGCTGCAATAGTAGCTGGGTCTTTATTTTTTATTCCAATTCATTGGATTGTTTTTTCTAAATGAAAAATTATTGATTCTTTATCTGCAATTGTTTGTTCCAACTGTTGAATTTGTTTCTGCATAGATTGGATGAGCGATGCTTGTATAAGAAAATAACTTTTTCCATCATCATGCAGAAGATCCAAAGATTCAAATTGTACCATATTATATGAATCAACTTTCATATTACCTTGACCAGTAATTAGCCAATGAATATTTAAGTCGGGGTAGTACATTTTTATTTTCTCTAAAATGCCAGAGCCAATATTTCCTTTGCTCCTCCATTGTTTCCCTAAATATCCATTAGACATTCCGCAAGTATGTTCAAATGCATAAGCACTTATTGCATGTTGTTCTAAATAGCGATATAACCGATCCATTAGTCTCATTAGGTATAAATACGTTAGAAAAAAGTCTATGAATTCATTTTAATATCAATTGTTTCCTTCAAATTGCATTAATGATTTTGCGAAGTAAATAATGAATCACTGCTATAGCAATACGGCAAATACCTGAATTTGTTTTTATTTAACGGTGTAAAAAACAAATAATCGAAATCCTAATTCGCAAAATAAAGGGCAAGCACCATTCATTATTTAACAAAACTTCAATGAAAAAACAATTAAGCCCATCAAAGCTTCAATTAAACCAATTATTTGATTTTGCAAACCAAAAAGAATGGGAAACACTCTTATGGCAGTGGCATAAAAGTACAATAACAGGAAGCTTTAAAAAGCTTTCAATTAAAGAACGATTGAAAATTATTGGGACTTATGAAATGATCAATCAATTTATTAAAAATATGGGTGGAAAATATCAATAATAAATAATTATTATATACAAACTTGTAGTGAATTATTAAAATATTAACAAAAAAATAATCGACAATAAATGCCTTGTAAATAGTTAATAACCAATTAATTACGTATAAATAGTAAACACAAAATCTATTTAATTACCATAAAAAAAGATAGTTTGCAAAATGTTTTTTTGTGGATTGTATCAAAAAATTGACGAATTTCATCTTGTCGATTATCCAATACCCTGAATATCCGAGAGCATGTCCAATACACTGTGTGCGGCCATACTTACAGGTTAGACTGTGGGTACTTGAAATAAACGATAATTTTAATTAATTGTTGTTCGATCCGTAAACAAAAAAATGAAAACTATGTCTCGTTTATTAACAGGCATTGTATTAACAATGGTGATTGTTTTATCTAGCTGTTCAAGCAGTAAAAACAGTTCCAGTTCTAAAGGATACTTGAAAAGCAGTACCCCGCAGAATAACGCTAATGCAAATAACGCCTACACACCCGCTACCCCAACAATAGACAAAAGTCAATTTGTTGCTTTTTCTAGAGAGCTTCAAATGAAACTTGCCGCTTTTAATGTTGACCCAAAGCGTGTTCAATTTTATATAGATGGTAAAATGATACTTACCAGAAATGTAGACAGTGCAAAGGCTGAGGTTTCTTCAGGTACTATCAAATTTGTAAACGGTAAAAAAATCAACGAAATCATTATACCTGCATACACACCAGGTATAATAGAATCGGCTGATTTAAACGGAATCAGGGTGAGTTTTGAGAATGGCAATTCATTCTTATTTGTTCCTGCTGAAGGAGATGACAGATATGTGCTTGCAGGAAATAATTGGGACAATGGATCTGTAGAAGTTCCTTACGATAAAGGAATTTATAGAGCATCCGCAGGGCCTACTGGAAACGTAGCAGATGTAAAACTAGTAGTTAAGTTGGCAGATGTCAACATGAGTGATAAGAAAACCCGTACCCTAACGGGCAGAAAACTTGGTTTATAAGCAGAATTTAATCCCTGCCCTACACAGAAGGTACTTTCGAGTGCCTTCTGTTTTTTTATGCCCTATACAGAAAAAGGTTATTGTTTGAAATCGAACAGCGTTGCCGTAAAAATACCTCTTTCACGCTTTTTCAATACCACGTCCCAATTACCTCTATAACGAAGTATTTTAGGAACAATCAAATCTCCTACCCTCGTCATTTCTACATTCATACTCACATCAAAATCGTATACCCCTGCTTTATAACTAAGCGAATAATTTCTGGCCAATACTTCCATAGTTTTCATATCAAACCATGTTTCCATCTGATCTACCACTATTTGGTCATTTTTCAAAAATCCCAATTCCTCTTTTGGCTTTATACTAAAAACATAACACAGTGCACCCTTAAACTCTTGAATATCTAATTTGTATTCATATAATTTATGGGCATTGTTATCATATAGATCTAACTTGTCCCCAATAAATGGAATACCAGCAATTTTTTTTCCGGGATTGAAGAACAACATTTTCAATTGCTCTTTGTGTTTCTCTATTCCTTTCTTGTTGGTAGAAGTTGTATTCTTTCCTTTAACAATATTATTTTCTCCGCAAATGGTTCCTTTTGTAAAAAATAAAGATGCATAGAGTTCAGGAGTAGTGTAATTGAAATTGCGTTTGGAATCATAGAAATCACCTGTTACTTTTTCTTCCAATACATCCATTGTTCTACAATTGCTGGTTCTATGCTGCTTTGTTTTACTATATAAAGAAGCCACAACAACTCCTTTTTTATCCATCATCTGAATATCATTATAAGAGCTATAACCCAGTACACGTAAGTTTCTAAAAGCTTTATAGAAAGTAGTATCTTCTTTTATCTGTTGAAGTAAATGTTTATAATCAAAATTATTTCTTACTACAACTTCTGCTAATGTAAATCGTTTTTCATCTATAATTACGCTGGTATCTTGAGCAACTATTTTTAAGCCGGTCAATAAAAAGAAAATCGCATATAGGAGTTTAATCATTTAGCAAAACTCATTTTATAATCTACTTTAATTTTACCCTTGCTAATATCATTCAATTTACTTTGTAACATTTTCTTTCGCAAAGGCTTTAAGTAATCGATGAATAATTTACCTTCAATATGATCGTATTCATGTAAAATTACCCTAGCAGTTATTCCGGAAAATGTTTCGCTAAATTCATTGAATTGTTCATCCATATATTGAAGCGTTACACGCTCGGCACGCATAATATCTTCTCTGATTTTAGGAATGCTCAAACAGCCTTCATTGTATGCCCAATCTTCCCCATCTGTTTCAATGATTTCAGCATTGATAAAAACTTTTTTTATCCCAGGACCATCATCGTATACTTTTTTTTCTTCTTCGTCCATATTTTCGAAAATCTGCTCACTGTCTACCACAAACAAACGAATAGCTCTATTTACTTGAGGAGCTGCCAAACCAACACCATTACTCGAATACATGGTTTCCCACATATCTGCCAAAAAAGAATTGAAATTCGGATAAGAAGCATCAATTGATTTACTCACTTTTCTGAGAACAGGTGCTCCATATGCAACAATTGGAAGAATCATTTTATTATAACTTGATTAATGTACAAAACTAACCCCAAACCGCTACAATAACAAAATGGTCTAAATATGCTGTTGTAGATACTCCTGAAGCATAATGGTAGCGGCTATTTGATCGATATTGGCCTTATCTCTTCGGTCCTTTTTTTTCATTCCCATTTCAACCATTGCGCGCACAGCCATTTTAGAAGTATACCGTTCATCTACTTTTTGAATAGGAATATTTGGAAAAGCATTGGTTAATTTTTTAATCGCAGCAGCCACTAACGGTGTTGCATGAGTGGCTGAATCGTCTAAATTGAGTGGTTCTCCTATCAAGATTAATTCAACGGCTTCTGATTTGAAATAATTTTCTAAATAAGGGATCAATTCTTTTGTTGAAACAGTAGTTAATGCTGTTGCAATCATTTTAAAAGGATCGGTTACAGCCAATCCAGTTCTTTTTCCACCATAATCTATGCAAATGATTCTTGCCACCTTATTTATTTTACCAACCGTATTGTAAGAATACTGCTGTGATTACTAAAATTCCAAATACTACACTTGCAATTCCATTGGCAGTCATGAAAGCGATATTTACTTTACTTAAGTCGTTGGGTTTAACCAATAAGTGCTGATAGATAAGCATGCCTACAAATACAACTACTCCTATCCAATACAACCAATGAAAATTTCCTGCAAACCCTGCAACAATAATACAAACACTACTTAAAACATGTAATAACTCGGAAACCCTTAATCCACGAGCTTTTCCGAGCATGCCAGGAATAGAATACAACTGTTCGGACTGATCGAAATCTACATCTTGCATGGCATAGATGATATCAAAGCCACTCACCCAAAAAATGACTGCCATAGAAAACAAAATGGGCAACCAATCAAAATGTCCTGTTACAGCTAAATACGCACCTATGGGAGCTAAGGACAATCCTATACCTAGCACCAAATGACATAGCACAGTAAATCTTTTGGTAAAACTATAAAACAAAATTACAAACAATGCAACCGGAGAAAGATAGAAACAAATTGAATTAATAAAATAAGTTGAAGCAACAAATAATAAGCAATTCACAATCACAAAAAGCAATGCACTTTCAGCAGATAATATTCCTGCTGGAATTTCGCGAATGGCAGTTCTAGGATTCTTGGCATCAAAATGACGATCGAGGTATCGATTAAATGCCATTGCAGCACTTCTTGCTGTTACCATACAAATGATTACCAAAAATAATTTTTGTACCATTTTGACATTCCATAACGCTTCCATCGAACCATGGGCAATTGGAACAGCAATAAAAAAACCAATCAAGGCAAATGGCATTGCAAAAATGGTATGAGAAAATTTTACAAGGCTTAAATAATTTTTAATGGTAGTCAATTATAAAAATTTAAATAAAAATGAGCTCAATTACTTTTTAAAATTTGCTTCTATCAATTTCCACATTATAACTCCTGCAGAAACAGATACATTTAAAGAATGTTTAGCTCCTAACTGAGGAATTTCAATACAAGCATCACATTCAGCTAAAACGTCATTTGCAACACCATCTACTTCATTCCCAAAAATAAATGCATGTTTAGATTTATCAAAATCTACGTCTTTCAAAGAAACACTTCCTTCCGCTTGTTCAACAGCATAAATATAATAGCCTGCTGATTTTAATTGATGAACTGCTTCAATGGTAGTAGTAAAGTATTTCCATTCAACAGTTTCAGTAGCTCCCAAAGCCGTTTTATTAATATCTCTGTGAGGAGGTTGGGGTGTATATCCACATAAATAGATGGATTCAATTAAAAAAGCATCTGCAGTTCTAAAAATACTCCCCACATTGTGCATACTCCTAATATTGTCTAAAACAACAATTAACGGTGTTTTATCAGCTTGTTTAAATTCGTCAATCGATTTTCTACCCAATTCGTCCATAGTCCACTTTCGCATGGTGCAAAGGTAAATCCATCCGATTAAATAATCTTTTTCAATTTGTTGTACAAAATTGGTAATTTATGCCCTATCATTTAAACAAATCAATATGCAAAAAGCAACCATTTATCTATTCGCATTGGCATTAGCCAGTCCATTTCTTAGTTTTTCACAAGAGGAGAAAATAGACCTCAATATGATTCAAAAAATCAGAAAAGAAGGTTTAGAAAATTCAAAAGTGATGGAAATTGCTTTTAACTTAACCGACAAAAGTGGCAACAGACTAACCAATTCACCAGGATATTTTAGAGCTGCTAACTATGCCAAAGAAATGATGGCAGGATGGGGTTTACAAAAAGCAGCTGTTGAGCCTTGGGGAGAATTTGGCAAAGGCTGGGAACTAGAAAAAAGTTATTTGGCCATTACCGCTCCTTATTATAAACCCTTATTGGCCTATCCTAAAACATGGACAGGTGGAACTAAAGGGTTGAAATCTGCAGAAATAATATTGATTACTGCAAAAGACACTACTGATTTGGAAAAATACCGTGGTCAACTTAAAGGCAAAATAATTATGATGGATCAAACAGTTGCCTATAATCATACATTCAAACCCGATGCGGTTCGATACACCGAAGAAGATTTAGCAAAAATTGCTGCTGCTCAAATGGCTCCAGTAAGACCAATTGATACAGCTCAGCAACGAAGAATGCAACAACAATTTGCACAACAAAGGGGCAGTGGAGCACAAAGAATAGGCACATTATTAAGGGAAATGGCGAAATCGGAAGGAGCTATAGGAATGATTAGTTCTGGTGGAATTAGAAGCCATGACGGAACTATTTTTGCATCAGGTGGTGGCTCATACAAGGGACCCGATCCTGAAAACATGTTAGATATGGCTATAGGAATTGAAGATTTTAATACCATTTTACGCCTAGTAAAATCTGGAACAACAGTAAAAATGGATGCTGATGTAAAAACTAAATTTTATGCAAAAGATTTACAAGGCTATAATGTAATTGCAGAAATACCTGGTACTGACCCATTATTAAAAGACGAGGTAGTAATGATTGGCGCTCACCTAGATTCTTGGCAAACAGGTACGGGAGCTACAGATAATGCATCTGGCTCTTCTGTAATGATGGAAGTGATGCGCATTTTAAAAACAATTGGAGTAGAAACGAAGAGAACCATTCGCATTGGTTTATGGAGTGGAGAAGAACAAGGTCTCTTGGGGTCTAGAGGATATGTAAAAAATACTTTTGCAGATCCAGCAACTATGCAAACTACTGCAGCACACGAAAAATTTTCTGGCTATTTTAATATTGATAATGGTACCGGAAAAATAAGGGGCATTTATTTACAAGGAAATGAGGCTTGTAGAAATATTTTTAGCCAATGGCTGGCTCCTTTTAAAGATTTAGGTGCAACCACAGTTACAATCAGCAATACAGGTGGAACAGATCATCAATCTTTTGATGGTGTTGGTTTACCTGGCTTTCAGTTTATTCAAGATCCTATAGAATATGATACAAGAACACACCATAGCAATATGGATGTATATGATCATTTAATTGAAGCCGATTTAAAACAAATGGCCACTATTGTAGCTTCATTTGTTTATAATGCCGCTCAAAGAGATGGAAAATTACCAAGAAAAGAAATGCCTAAACCAAGAGCCGTTACACCAAGATAGACTATCTTAAAATAGATACTTTTCCACAATAAGTGAGCGATACTAATACGGGTCATAGGCATCGTTATATTTGTTGCCCATGGCTAAATCTGGCAACGATACACCGCTAATGCAACAGCATCGGGCTATTAAACAAAAATATCCTGATGCTGTTTTGTTATTTAGAGTAGGTGATTTTTATGAAACATTTGGAGAAGATGCAATAATTGCTTCTCGCGTTTTGGGTATTACATTAACAAAGCGCAATAATGGCGCGGCTGCTTCAAGTGAATTGGCCGGATTTCCACATCATTCAGTAGATACTTATTTACATAAATTGGTTAAAGCTGGTTATAGAGTGGCTATTTGCGATCAGTTAGAAGATCCAAAAACAGCCAAAGGAATTGTAAAAAGAGGTGTTACCGAACTGGTCACGCCGGGGGTTGCTACCAACGATAAATTATTAGAAAATAAAACAAATAATTTTTTAGCAGCCATTCACTATACTGAAAAAGAAACAGGTATAGCATTATTAGATATTTCTACTGGTGAATTTTTTGTTGCGCAAGGCAATCAAGAATATATAGACAAATTATTGCAGAGTTTACAACCAGCTGAAATTATTTTTCAAAAAAATTATCAAAAACAATTTAAAGAAACCTACGGAACTAAGTTTTATACTTTTACCATGGAGTCATGGATATTTGATGAAGCATTTGCTACAGAAAGTTTATTAAAACATTTTCAAACACATTCTTTAAAAGGGTTTGGCATTGAAGGCCTTACAGCATCAATCATTGCAGCGGGCGCTATATTATATTATCTAAAAGAAACAGAACATCCCAACCTTCAACATATCAATAGCATTCAACGAATAGAAAGAGAAGATTTTTTATGGATGGATCGTTTTACGATTCGCAATTTAGAATTACTTCCAAACGGCTTAGATCAACATACAAGTTTGTTACAAGTGTTGGATCAAACGGTTAGCCCCATGGGAGCAAGAATGATTAAAAGGTGGATGATCTTTCCATTAAAAGACATTTCAAAGATCAACGAACGCCTTGATGCTGTTGAATATTTATTACTCCATACACAATTGCAAAATGATTTATCTCAATCAATAAAAATTTGTGGAGACGTTGAAAGATTGGTGAGTAAAATTCCATTAAAGAAAATAAATCCAAGAGAAGTAATGCACTTGGCAATGGGATTAGAACAAACCAGCATTATAAAAACCGTTTTGGCAAATTGCAAGAATACTTATTTGCTGAATTTAGGAACAGCTTTGAATGAGTGCATCGATATTGTAGAAAAAATAAAAGCTACCATCATAGAAACGCCTCCTGTAATGACCAATAAAGGAGGCATTATTCAAAGTGGAATTAATGAAGAACTTGATCAGTTAAGAAAGATCGCCACTGGAGGAAAAGAATATCTAATAGAAATACAACAAAGAGAAGCAGAAAGAACGGGCATCAACTCTCTTAAAATTAGTTTCAATAATGTGTTTGGTTATTATTTAGAAGTAACCAATTCTCATAAAAACAAAGTACCTACAGATTGGATCAGGAAACAAACATTGAGTAATGCAGAAAGATATATTACTCCAGAATTAAAAGAGTATGAAGAAAAAATTATCGGAGCAGAAGATAAAATTCTCAGCATTGAATTAGATATCTATAATCAACTAATAATTTCACTACAATCATTCATTGCCCCCATTCAAGTGAATGGCCATTTATTAGGCACTTTAGATTGTTTGATCTGTTTTGCCAACAATGCAAAAAAATTCAATTACAAAAAACCTGTATTACACGATGGATTAAAATTAACAATATCCGAAGGAAGACATCCAGTGATTGAACAACATTTAGCAGCAGATGATGTATATGTATCAAATGATATTGTATTAGACCCTGCAAATCAACAAGTAATTATTCTTACAGGGCCGAATATGAGTGGTAAGAGTGCAGTGCTGCGTCAAACTGCATTGATCACTCTAATGGCACATATGGGAAGCTTTGTTCCAGTTGCATCAGCAAGCATTCCATTGACTGATAAAATTTTTACGAGAGTGGGTGCTTCTGATAATTTAAGTGGAGGCGAATCTACTTTTATGGTGGAGATGAATGAAACAGCAAGCATTATTAACAATATGTCTGCTAGGAGTTTGATTTTATTGGATGAGATTGGAAGAGGAACAGCAACTTATGATGGCATTTCTATTGCTTGGAGTATGGTAGAATTTATTCACGAAAATTCGTGTGCACCAAAAACACTTTTTGCTACACATTATCATGAGCTCAATGAATTAGAAGAAATACTTCCAAGAGTAAAGAATTTCCATATCACCCATAAAGAAGTAGCCAATAAGATCATTTTTTTACGCAAAATGGCTCCAGGCGGAAGCACGCATAGTTTTGGTATACAAGTAGCTAAAATGGCGGGCATGCCAAATAGTTTGATTGATAGGGCTAATGAAATTCTAAAACAATTAGAACAGCAACATGTGAAGGAAGATGGTATTAAGACGCCGAAACTACAACTATCTATTTTCGATGCTCATTCTGAAACTTTTAATGATATCAGAAGCATGTTATCATCCATTGATATCAATCAGTTAACACCAGTAGATGCATTAATGAAATTGAACGAAGTAAAAAACTTATTGAAATAATTGATATTTAGTCACTTGTTTAGTCATAAGCATATTCGCTGAGATACTCAAACTTTGTTGTGAGTTTTCCTTTGTCTAAAATGGTTGCATGTTGAATTAAATCTGAACCACCTTGCCGAACATCATTTAAGATATATTTGATGAGCTGTTCCCCAAAATACCTGCTAGCATCTCGTGGTAATTCATTGGGTAAATTACTTACAGCCATTACATCAACTCCATTTTTATCATATGCAAACGTTTTCTCTCCAGTAATTTTATTGATTCCATAAACAGGATTTTCAATAGAACCATCACCCAAATTACAAGGCACACTGCCATTTTTATCGTCGGTTATATCAGCGATGGTTTGTATTTTAAAATGAGGACTTTTAAATTCTTCCATAGTAAATAAACGAGGCATTGTATTGGACCAATAAATACCATTCATTAAAATATCGGCGTGAGCGTTGTACTTATTAAACAAGCATGCATATTCTTCTGGATGCGAATGAAAATGAACTCTTGAATATTTGCCAGTAGCTTGATGTTTGTACAAATCAGCTCCTTTTAATTGAACATAAACCGGATAATCAAATTGATGATCAATAAAATCTTCTGGCTCCACTTCTTGGGCATCCATTAGGTTCATTATTTCAACAATTCCATGAGCAACTCTCCCACTGCCCGTTATGGCAATTTTTATTGGAGGCAACTTCAATCCAAAATAAGTATGAATCAATTCGCGATAATCTTTAATTGCGTGTACTCGTTCTAAATTAAACGTTCCTGTTCTTTTACCATAAGCCATGATACCATTGTGTGCGCCAACAATTCCTGCAAAAAAACCAAATCCAATTATTCTTTGTCCATCTTTATGTTCTAAACATTCATAATCAATAAGTGTAATTTTATTTTTAACCATTGCCTGCATCAAAGATTGATTAGTGGATTGCATTTTTTTGGTATGCGAAAAGAACATATAACTTTTATTCGAAATCAAATCAGTTATTGGAACCTCTTTGATACCAAGTAAAAGGGTACAATCATTTAAATCTTCGGAAATGGTTAACCCGGCATGTTTGTATTCTTCATCTTTATAACACCTATGGGCAGAAGGCTGAACCATTATATCAATATCCTCAAAGTTTTTGATCAACCATTTACATTGTGAAGGCGTTAATGCTACACGATTATCTGCAGGCACTTTTCCCTCTCTAATCAAACCAATTACAATCATCTTTTATATTTGAAGCAAGATAACAAATGTAATGAGCTATTTAGTTGGTATATGGAGAAAAGTCATTGAAATAAGAATTAAGCGGGCATTTTACTTCATGATTGATTAATTTTACAATTATGAATTACTTTGACCTTTTTAAAATTCCTATTGGATTTTTACCAGATTTAAGTTTTGTTAAAAAACAATTCTATACATTGAGTCGCCAATATCATCCTGATTTTTTTGGAGGAGCTTCTGAATTTGAACAAGAACAAGCATTAAATATTTCTGCTCAAATTAATCATGCTTATAAAATATTCCAAGACAAGGATGCTACTATAAAATACATACTTCAATTAAAGGGGTTATTAGAAGAAGAAGAAAAATATAGTTTACCTTCTCATTTTTTAATGGAAGTAATGGAACTAAATGAACATGTGATGGAGTTGGACCGATCAGATAAAGCTGCCATTAAATTAGTAGAAACAGAATTAAACCAACTTCAAAAAAACATCTATGAAACTGTGGAGTCGATTATTGCAAATTTTAAAGACGGTATTTCTACCGAAAAAGAATTGTTGCAAGTAAAGGATTATTACTTCAAGAAAAAATACCTCGATCGGATCGAAGATCAGTTATTGAGTTATTAGTTATTGGTTATTGGTTATTGGTTATTGGTAGAACCGAAAGGGTTATACAATTATTTGGCTATTTTCGAATGTTGACCTAATATTGCAGCCCAATTGGCCCAGATGGCGGAATTGGTAGACGCGCTAGACTCAAAATCTGGTTATCGCAAGGTAGTGCAGGTTCGATTCCTGTTCTGGGCACAAGCAAAAAAAGAGGCCGTCTCAAAACAAATTGAGGCGGTTTTTTTATTTGTGAGATTTGAAGTTACTATTTTTTGGATTTAATTTGTAGGAACCGTTGTGAGCGGGTTCATTTTAAAAAAATAGGTTAAAACAGACCCTTTAGGCTGCTTTCTTTCTTAAATTATGCGCTAGTGCAAGTAATCCGGTTTCAATAGTTACTTTTTCTATTCCACGTAGCATGAAGCGTTTAAAATGGTGATTGTGTTTGATGTTGGCAAACACTGGTTCCACATCAAAGCACCTTTGTTTTCGTTTTACAATCCCTTCTACACTTAGCAATCTTTGTTCTGCTTGATCTTTGAGCCTACCTAGGTTTATATTAATGTCTATGATTCGATTGCCTTTGGCTTTATAACATCCAGCTCTTAGCGGACAGCCCTCACAGTTTTTTGCCTGATATTTTTTAATGGTTTGTTGATAGCCTGTTGTTGTTGTTTTTGTAAACTGTCCTATTGAGTGCATATGTTGACCCATGGGGCATACGTAATAATCTTCTGTAGGATTATAATGAAGTTTATCTGGTGCAAAGGGATACTTGTCACGGATGGTTTTGTTTTGCTGACGATCGAACTGGTTGTGTTTTACATAAGCTGTTACGTTATTATCTTCTAGCCACTGATAATTTTCTTCACTTCCATATCCTGCATCTGCAATGCTATTGTCTGGTAAAGAATCAAACTGTTCTTTGTGTTGTTCTAAGTGTGAGATAAGCGTGTTGGTATCAGTGGTATTTTGATGAACAGAGTAAGAAGCAATGTATTGTGTATTGGTGGAGATTTGTACATTATAGGCAGGCTTCAACTGACCATTAAGCATATGGTCTTCCTTCATGCGCATAAAGGTGGCATCGGTATCTGTTTTACTAAAACTATTTCTTGCTTCTCCTAATATTTTTTCGTGTGCTTCATATTTATCTAATGCCTCTGGCCAGTGTTTTTTGGCGTAGTTCAGTTTTTGCTTAACCTGTTTATTGATATCCTTATCCTTTAATGCCGCATTGATTTTTTCTATAGTAGCACTCACTTTCTCTGCATCTATTTTCTCAAAACTGGTAGGATCTGTATCATCCATCTCCGCTGCTGCTACACTTTGTGCATACCGCCACAAATCATTTAACTGTTGTTTTATTTTCTCTTTGTTGGTTTTAATGGCCTTGCCCCATACAAAAGTGTATCGGTTAGCATTAGCTTCTATCTTAGTGCCATCGGTATATAAATCTTTAATGTTCAGCAAGCCTTCTTCACACAATAATGTCACAACCTGTGTAAATATAGGTTGAAGGGTTTGCTCTAATCGCTTACCTCTAAATCGGTTAATGGTATTATGATCTGGCTTGGCCATGCCCGCCAACCACATAAAATAAATATTACTACTCACAGCCTCTTCTATCTTACGACTGCTATAAATGTTGCTGATATAAGCATACACCACTGACTTGAGTAACATCCGTGGATGATAACTACTAGTTCCTCCAGGCTTATATCCTGCAATTAATGAACCAATATCTACTTTATCTAAAACCGCACTTACTATCCGAACAGGATGGTCTTTACTAACTAGCTCATCCAAATTAGGTGGTAATAGAAATAGTTGGTTCTGGTCGTTTTGCTTAAAAATAACTTTAAGGTCTTGTCGCTTTGCCATATCATAAAGACACAAAAAACAACCCATTTATTGTATATGCAACACACTGTTTTTATACACCCACTTTGTGCATAATCCACCCCTAAAAACTATTTCCCATAAAAAAAGAGACTGCCCCTTTTGAGACAGCCTCTTTTTTTATGGATGCGACCGAAGCTTGCTTCAGGGCACAATTAAATTGGTGGCCAAATTCGTGGCTATTGTTCGACAAAAATGGATTTGGCATAAGAATGCTTCTCAAAGATTGGCAATAAATAGCTGCACTGACCTGTAGGGTCGAGTATTACCACCCTGTTTCTTTGGGCATTGTATTTTTCTATATCTCGTATAATCCAGTTATCTGTCATAGTCAATTACGAATTTTCAATTAGGAATTAGGAAAGGGAAATTCAAGTTCAAATTCCCAATCAACAACTTGAAGTTGGGTTCTCAAATCATTTAAATTATTTATCAATTCTTCAAAACTTGGCTTGTTTTCTTCGTAAATCATATCTTCTTTCATTTTGGCATAGTCTGTTTTCCATTCCTCCAATTTATCTGCAATAGGGATTGGATTAACAGTAAGGAGATTATGGAGATTGTAATCAACATCACCTACTCTTGAAAATTTGTATCGGTGTGAAACAATGGTTTCGTATAACTCTTTATCGTTTATTGCGATTGCTGCAATGCCTGCTCTAGTTAAATGGTATATATCGTATAGATGACGACTTAATCTATCTACTCTCATTTTATCAGCTGGTCTATGAAATTCTTCGTGCAATAGAAATACCTTCTCTAATAAGGTTCGTTCCGGATTTACTGTAGGCACTTCAAATAAGGGCTCGGTAAAGTCTCTATCGGCATAAAATTCATCTACCAATGAACCAAAAGTTTGAACAGTAAACGGTTCTCGTAGCGACCTGCAACTGATTTCTATTTGCACTCTTGGTAAAACATATTCAGTAGGTTGAGTGATAACATTGGGGTAGTATATTTCAATAATTCTTGGGTCTTGATCACTTTCTTCGGTATCAATTATTTTAAATTCAAGTTCAGCAAAGCCCTTTGCTTTAAACTCTTTCTGTAATTCTTTAAAGAAAGTTCCGGTGGTATAAATACCTGCTTCCTTTCTCAGTTTGGATATTTGTGTTCTATTAATATCATCTTTGTAGCCTTCAAAAAATTCCTTATCAATAGCCAAATCAATGTCCTCTGAAAAGCGATTTATTAATTTCCAGGCTTTGCTCAATGATGTGCCGCCTTTAAACACCAAATATTTAGCAATATCCATTTGGAATATGATGTTTAAGGTGCGACTAACCCACCAATCTTTTTCTACAGCAAAGGGAGTCATTCCCCTTTCTGCTGCAATAGCATTGAAAATGGCTATTTTTTCTACCCTATCTATTGTATAAAAATTAATTTTTGCCATCATACAATGCTTTTTTAAGTATTTTTTGTATCCATACTGGTGCTAATGATATGTCGTGCTTCAGGTCTTTTACATCTTCCTTTTTTATCAATTCCAACATCTTTTTCTCTTCGGTTTCTTTTACTTTGCCACTGCCTATTTCTTTTAAAGCCTGAATAACCAATCTGCTTATTTTGCCTTTTGCCAATAGGTTTTTAGGAGTAGTTTTTTTAAACTTGATGGTACGCTTACCCACTTTTATTTCTCTTGGAGAGCCATCTGTTAGCAATACAATATTCATTGGCACTTGTGTACTTAGCCCTAAAGCATTCAAGGCATAGCTGCCTGTAGGTACAGTTCTTATTCTATCTCTTTTAGCTATGGCTTCCGCTACTTCCTCAGCAGTGGGAACTAAAGCCCCAATGAGCTTACTTATTTTAGGTCGCACATAAATGCCTTGCGCCACCCTTACAAGTACCTTTTTATCTTCCAAACGTTCAAAGGATTTTTGAACCGCCTTTGGTTCGCCATACAGCAAAAAATCCGACGGCAATACCAAAATACCCCTTGGCTTGCTTTTTATTGACTTTTCTATATTTTTTTCAACGCTTTGCATCATTAATCCCTTTTTATTTTGTCGCAAATTTAGTAAATATTTGCGACAGATATTATTCCTTTTTGTAACAAAAATGATAATAATTTGTCACAGATTCAATAAAGAGGGTATTTTCTTATTGATATCAGGTTGTTTTATATCAAGTACCAAAGAAAATTAGAGTTTCCAAGAAATGAAAAGAAAAATAACAACGCTATTTATCCAGTGAATTCCTTTTCCAGTATATCGAGGTATTTTCTGAACGTGAAAGTTTTGTTGCGTTGTATATCTTTGTCTTGCTCCAATACCCCAAGGTTTACGAATGAAGTTACAAGCTTCTGTGCCGTGTTGTAGGCACTGCCTGTTAATTCAACCACATCATTTATTGTTAGCACTGGCGTATGGCAAAGCTGCTCTAGTACAATGTTGGCATTGGCATGGCTGCGTAATGGCTCTGTTTCAATTTTGCAAGTGCAGTCTTCAAGCAATGTATCAATCGCCCAAGCCCTTTTTACAATATCTTCCGCAGTGGCTCTTACGCCACGCAAATAGAATTTTATCCAGCCTTCATAATCGAATTTTGTCCTTACTGCTTCCAGCCTGTTGTAATATTCGCTGCGGTATTTCATGAAGTAGAAAGACGGATAAAGTACTGGCTCATTGATAATGCCGTAATCCAGCAGCATCAACACCAGAAGCAACCTTCCGATACGGCCATTGCCATCCAAAAATGGGTGTATGGTTTCAAATTGCACATGGGCAAGACCTGTTTTAATCAGAGGCAGTATTGCTTTGTCCTCATGGATAAATTTTTCCAAGTCGGCAATCAGGTTTTCCACATAGTGGGCAGGCGGTGGAACTAGGCTGCCAACAAATACAGGCACTTTCCTATACTGCCCTGGGCTTTTGCTTTCTCCGCGCACACCCGATAAAAGCTTTGCATGGCATTCCCTGATAAGCCTTGATGAAATCGGCAGGCTTTTTTCACGCAATAGGTGAATGCCATGTTGGAGGGCATTCATATAGTTCAAGACCTCTTGCACATCCTTGTTCTCTGTTTTCTGCTTTGGGTTGTATTCAAGAATCTGCGTAAGCGTTGTGTTGATGTTCTCTATCTGGCTGGTATAAACGGCTTCCTTTGCCACATAGACATCAAGGAACTGCCTCTTGCTGGGTATGCGTCTCTGGGCTTCGGCAAACTTGCCTAAGCTTTGCATGGCTTCGCCATATAACTCTAACAGTTCCTTGTCCAGTTCGATACTTGGAACAGGGGGCAAGCAGCTTGGCACAAAATGCTCATGCTCGCCGAAAGTTTCGTAATGACCGCTTCTTGATGGCTTGTTCTTCATATTATCCTCCTAAATTGAAATAAGGGAGATGTTTCAATTGCCTTATTTCACCTTTATTCAAAATTATGAAATAAAAAATAAGAAAATACAAGCCTATTTTAGAAAATAGATAAAAATTGAAATAAAAATGCTTTTTACAGCTTTTCTAGTCCTATAATAGCTTGTCAAAATGGACCGAATTTCCCATTAGTATTTTAAAATCAAATTCAAATCTTCAAGTAAATTGTTCGTTCCGACGGTACCAGTGGGCACAAACCCTAACAATAAGTGTTGGGGTTTTCTATTTAAGCATGCAAAAGCATGGATTTCTAAACTCAATAATGGCTGCTCTTTTTAAAGCAATACCGCTTGTTTCAAACAACGTCCGTATCAATTAATTATTATACGTTATTACAATTTTAACATATATTTACTATGTAGTAAATAAACTACATAGCCTGTTTTTAACCCGTTCGCACCAAAATTACATATTATGTAACTTATTCTGAATATTTTACATAATATGAATTTAATTAATGTGCCCGTTATTTTTAAAAAATAATTATGAAAAGGACAATTTATTTGTTGATTTTAACCATTTTTTGTTTTACAAACATTGTGGTAAATGCACAAAACCAACAGCTCTCTATCAAAGATTTTGTATTGTACAGTACAAAAGACCTCAAACTAAGCGATCAAATAAAAGTGCTTCCAAATGGAACTACTGTAGGAAATTTAGGAAGTAATAAAAATATTTCCTTTAAAAAAGAATCTGTTATTAATGCAAATATTTACAGTAGAGAATCGATCGATCTAGATAAAGGCATAACATTAACAGGCAATATTTTTGCAAATAATTTTTCTAATGACAAAAATGATATTTTAAAAGGCGATAAGGATATTAAAATTATTGGAAACGCAGTTATTAATGGTGATATAAAACTGAACAGCAATGGAAGTACTTTTACTGGCTCTATTAAACAAAAAACAGGCGCAAAATATTCGGGTCCAAACCCCACATTAGGAAGAACAACAGGCTCGTTGACACTGCCGATTTTTCCCAACCTCCCAATAAATAATAGTTTTACTGCCGGCACAACCAGAATTACAGGAACACAAATTATTACACCAGGAAATTATGGTGATGTAATTCTTGCCAACGGACAAACACTTACTTTAAATGGAGTAGGAACTTATACTTTCAAATCAATTAAAAACACTAGCGATAAAAGAGTAAACATATTATACAATTTTAATAATATTGGCACTGGACAGTTTCGCATTTTTGTAAAGGAGAATGTTGATTTAAAATATGTCAACACAAGCATTATCAATGGTGGTAATGCAGGTAGAATTTATACGGAGATTCATTCCAATTTAAAACCACCTGTCAAAAATAAAGATGACAAAGACGATGGAGACGATAATGACAATGAAAATGCCTTTTTTATATCAAGTGGATCTGGAACACCAGGCTCTGTTTGGCTTGGAACAGTCTGGGTTCCAAATGGTAAAATAAAAATAAAATCAACAGGAAATTCGGTAGCTAAATTTGAAGGTGCAATTTGGTGTGGTGATAAAATTTATATTGAAAAAAATGTAGAAATTAAATATACTCCACTAGTTTTTGAACAAAGTATCATTTCCCCTTATTACCCTGCCCCTGCCACAGGAAAAACAAACGATTTGATTGGCGTTGCACTAACACAACTATCTACTAATACGGGCACCATCAGCAGTATCCCTAATAACAATATTTTTACCATTCGAGATTCTAAAGTACTAATTGAAGTAGTTGCTCAACCTGGTCAGTATGCTGCATTATTGGCGTATTTACAAAGCCAAGGCATTACCAATATTGTAAACAATGGCACCAACTCCTTAATTATTACTGGCTATTTCCCTATAGCCAATTTACAAAACTTAAATCAACAGGGTAATTTATTAAGGTATTCCCGACCTATTTATCAACCACTTACCAAAGCTGGTTTAACTACTTCACAAGGCGATATAGCTATTAGATCAAATTTAGTGAAAACAGGATTTAATATTAATGGTGCTGGAGTAAAAATCGGAGTCATCTCAGATAGCTACAATACACTCCCAAATGACAGGGCTTTAGCAGATGTTAGCAATGGAGATTTACCTGGTGTAGGAAATCCGAACGGAAATTTAACACCAGTAGATATTCTTCTAGATTATCCAACAGGAATGAGGACGGATGAAGGAAGGGCCATGTTACAAATTGTACATGATGTTGCACCAAAATCTACATTAGCATTTAGAACCGGATTTATTAGTGCAGGTGATTTTGCAGAAGGTATTCGTAATTTGGCAACAGCAGGATGCAAAGTAATTGTAGATGATATTACCTATATAACAGAACCATTTTATAGAGATGGTATTGTTGCAAAAGCAGTAGAGGAAGTAGTTGCTGCAGGTGTAACGTATGTTTCTGCTGCTGGTAATTACGGAACAAAAGCATATGAAAGCGTTTTCGTTCCGGGTCAAGCACCAGCTGGTGTTTCCGGCCAAGCGCACGTTTTTGGAGCGGGAAAAGTAACCCAAAAATTGAACTTAGCTCCAGGCAATTATACCATTGTTTTACAGTGGGATGATAATGTATATTCATTAGGAGCTAATGCAGGCACTCAAACTGATTTAGATATTTATTTAGTGAATAGTGATGGGACTGCTTTATTTGGATTGAACGGACCAAATATCAATGGCGACCCAATTGAGGTATTGCCTTTTGTAGTGGATCAACAAACGCAAACCAATATCATGGTGGTGAAAGCTGCTGGTTCAAATGTTAAATTCAAATATATTATTTTCAGAGGGGAAGGAACTATTGATGAATTTCCCACTAATTCGGGTACAATAGTTGGTCAGGCAAATGCGGCAGGTGCATTAACTGTTGGTGCTGTTTTATACACCAACACACCCATGTTTGGTGGAGTAGCGTCAGCCGCTTCATTTACTTCGAGAGGTGGATCATTGGTAAATAATATCAATAGAAATAAACCAGATATAGCTGCACCGAATGGTGTAAATACTACCGTTAATATGGGCGGTGTAAATATTGATGGCGATGCTTTCCCTAATTTCTTTGGCACGTCCGCAGCTGCCCCACATATCGCAGGTACAGTTGCGCTATTAATGGAAGGCAAACAGAAATTTGAGGGAGTTCAATTAACTCCAGCACAAATTAAAACCATTATTAAAGCAAATACAATTCGCATCAATGGTGCAACGAATGATATAGCATTAGGCGCCGGATTGGTTCAGGCGGATGCCATGATAAAAACTTTTGCAAAACCAAAGCCATTATTGACTGCACTTCAATCAGTTGGTAATGCAGGGTATGCACCTGGCACAAAGCTAAAAGTGATAGGCCAGCATTTTTCTCCTGAAACTAAAATACTTTTCGGTGGCACAAGAATAACCACAACAGTAATTGATGAATTTTCTGCTACGGCAGATATTCCCCCATATGTTGGCGGAAATCCGAGTGTACAAGTAACTACTGATGCAGTAAGTACAACTTTGTTGGATGGTGGCTCATCAGATTCACTAAAGCTGTTTAATATTCCTAAGAAAAAAATAAAAGTAACTGCCAACAAACAAACTAAGAAATATGGAGAAGCGCTTCCAACCTTCTCATATACAGTTACAGTAGATAGTATCCCATTAGCTCAAACTACATTGAGTTTGACCGATTTGAAATTAAATAATTTACAATTTAATACTCCTGCAAATGCATTAATAAATGTGGGAAATTATTTTATTAAACCTATATCACCTTTTGATTTATCTAATTTATCATTAACTGATAAAGGATTATTGGAATTGTATGATTATGAATTTATTGATAGTTTCATTACTGTAAAAAAATTAAATATAAAAGTAACACCACAAGATAAAAATCTTGTGTACGGAGATAAAATTAATAATATCCAATACAATTATGTTATTGATCCAACTGCCAATCTTACTGCAACAAATAAAAATGATCTGGTTGGTTCATTGAAATTTTCTCATGAATCTATTATAGATCCCAACCATATTGCATTAGTAGATTCAAGAGCAATTGTTAATTCAAGAGCTATCGTAAACTCAAGAGCCATTGTAAACTCAAGAGCCATTGTAAACATGGGCGTATTAGTAAGTAGCAGGGCCATTGTTAATTCAAGAGCAATAGTAAATTCAAGAGCCATTGTAAACTCTAGAGCCATTGTAAATAATGTTCAACTATACGATACCACATTTGTAAAAGACACAACAAAAGTGATTGATGTTCCTGCTTCAGTTATACTTGATTTCAATTACAATGATGCAACTCAAACATCTACTTCAACCCTAACCAGTAGTAGAGCCATTGTGAACTCAAGAGCAATTGTTAATAGTAGAGCTATAGTAAATTCAAGAGCAATTGTTAATAGTAGAGCAATCGTTAATGGAACATATAGCGGTGACCCTTTAGCAAATAGTAGAGCAATAGTAAACTCAAGAGCTATTGTTAATAGTAGAGCCATTGTAAACTCAAATACTATAGCTGGCAATTCCGATACAAGTAATATAAAAGTTGCAGTGATTTTAGATCAAACTGATGTTAATTTCAGTATTGATGCTTCAACACCACAAGAACCAATTGATTCTTTCAAGGCAGTTAGTATGATCACAGGTACAACTGTTGGTAACCATTTCATTATACCAGCGGCTCTAATGATAGAGAACTTTGAAGTTACTTATGAAACAGGGTTACTCAATATTTCACCAGCAGTGCTTACTGTTAAATCAACAGATACCAGCACCATTGTAGGAACACCGGTAACTTTTAAACATACCATCACAGGATTGAAAAATGAGGATAGTGTGAATGTTGGGAATGTAATTACTGGCAACCCTGTTTATATCATTAAAGATGGGGCAGCAGCAACTATTACAAACCCATCTGCTACAGCAGGTAATTATTCAATAAATACCAGCTTACAATTAATAGCACCTCCAGCACCAGATTTCTTTATTGGGTTCTTGGGTAATGATTATGAAGTTGTAGCTGATCTAACCAGACCATCTAATTATACCATCAATTATATCAATGGAACTTTAACAGTTACTGCACCAATTCCACTCACACTTACAAGTGCACCTGATGTGACCGTTAACAATACGCCTAATTTAAATACAGGAACTGTTGTTTTAACAGCTCCTACAGTAAGTGGTAATTTAAATTATAGTAACGCATTAAATTTTGATGGATCTGGTAGTCAAGGTACACCTGGTGGTGATTATGTTTCAATTCCTCATACACCAGCAATGGCGTCAATTAATTATACCGCTGAGGCTTCTTTTAATGTTACAGGTGGAAATAATGGTAAATGGATAATAGGCAAAAGAACAGGAGATAATGGTTGGAATATTTATGTAAACAGTGATAATGGAAACCGCCTTGAATTATGGAATGCTTGGGGTGCGGTTATTACAGGACCAGTAATATCTAGCAATACTTGGTATCATGTTGCAGCAACAGGCAGTGGAGCTGGTCAAAAATTATACTTAAACGGAGTATTAGTTGGATCAACTACAACACTTGTGGTACCATCGCCTTCTAGCACATTTATGAGTATTGGAAGCAATAATGATCAACTGTATTGGTATTTCGGAGGAAGTATAGACAATGTAAGGTTCTGGAATATTGAAAGAACGCAAACTCAAATTCAAAATTCAATGAATGCAGAATTGAGTGCACAAACTGGCCTAGTAGTGAATTATAATTTCAATCAAGGAATTGCTGGAGGAAATAATGCTGGAATAACAACCGTTATTGACGGTTCTGGAAACAACAATACTGGTACATTGAATAATTTTGCACTAACTGGTGCTACATCCAATTGGGTTGCACGAAACGGTGTTGGAATGAATATCACCAATAATGCGCCAGCTACCTATCCTATCGGAACAACCCTTGTAACTTGGACAGCAACTGATAATAATGGTGCAGTTCTGGCAACTAGTACACAATCAGTTACAGTTCGAGACAATCAAGCTCCAACTGTTATTTGCCAACCACTTACTGTTAATTTGGGACCAGGTGGATCTGCAACTATCACTCCTTCCCAAGTAAATAATGGAAGTACCGATAATGTAGGAATAGCCAGTATAAGCTTGAGTAAATCTACTCTTAATTGTAGTGATTTTAATAATAAAGCGTTGAATTTCAATTCAGGACCTGATGTTGTTGTATCGAATAATATAGCCAATTTACCAATTAACAATAGTTCGAGAACCATGAGTGCCTGGATTAATCCAAGTGCATTAAACGATAATATGGACATTATGGGTTATGGTTATAGTGAAAATCTTAATAATGACCCTACACTTACACAATGGGCTATTGCACTAGAAAAAGATGTAACCAATAATACGCATAAATTAGTATTCCGGAATTCGGGTCAAACCCTTATTAATCCCTTATTAAGGGTCCCTATAAATACTTGGACATATATTGCTGCTATTTATAATGGCACCTCGGTAGTATTATATGTAAATAACCAAACTGCTACATTTCCTATATCTTTTCCTTTTTTCACAAAATCAGGTAAATTTTATGTAGGAGCTCAACCAAAAGAAGATGGAACAGTAGGCTATTTAAAACAATTTCAAGGTTCTATAGATGATGTAAAAATGTACAATAGAGGTTTGTCAGCAATAGAAATTGCAGAAGATAGAGCTAATAACAATCCATCTGGATTAGTATTGTATTATCCATTTAATGAAGGAACTGGAACTTCAATAATAGACGCAACAGGAAACAACAATAATGCATCTATCCTAAGCCCTTCAGGTTCAAATTGGATCGACAGAATTGCAACTACAACTTTAACAGTTACTGATGCGGCTGGAAATACTTCATCATGTGTAGCAAATGTTACAGTAACAGATACTAATAACAATTGTGGTACAGTAGTAACTCCTCCTAATGTATTAAATGTTGTAGCAAATAATATTTCAAAAACTAAAGGTGCTTCAAACCCTCCTTTAACAGCCAATTCAACAGGATTAGTTAATGGAGACGTTTTAACTACAATAACTACAACTACTTATATCACTCCTAGTTCTCCTAAAATTTTTATAGATGACCTTGCTAGAGATTATATATACTCTAATATTAAATTGAACAATACTAGTAATGTATTTATTGCCACACCTGGTCAGTCTATTACTTTATCTGGAACATGGACTTGGATTTATAATCCTCCAGTACCAGCAAATGGATGCCCAGGTTGTGGTGCACAATCCTATATTGGCATGAACAATGCTCCTGGATTCGGAACTATTTTTAGTGATTGTAGTAATGTTTCAGGTACTGGTTCTGGTGGCGGTACTTTAAGTAGAACTTTTGTCGCTCCTACACAACCTGGTGTTTATTATATTACACATAAAGTGGGTTGGCAATTCACTTGTTATGGTGGTGGTGAAGGAAATCCTGATAATGATCCCAACAGAGCAATTGCAGTTGTTATAGTTCAATCTTCGGCTGCTCCATCCATTTTCATAAGCACTACTGCTACAACAAATTCTCCAGTAGGCAATTATCCTATTACTATCACAACTAGTAATGCTGGAAATTATAATATAGTAATAACCAATGGCACTTTAACAATATCTGAGCCTCCAACTTCAGGATCAACTGGGCAAACTACAAAAACAATAAGTGGTGAAAATTTTGCGGCGGCACCTAATATTGACAAAGTAATTACTAAATCTAAAGTATATCCAAATCCATCAACAGATAGAATTACTGTAGAGTCGGTAAATGAAATTGAATCGATAAAACAAATTCTATTGGTAGATATAACAGGAAAAGTTTTATCAAAATCGAATATTAAAATGATTTCGAAAAATAAAATGGAAATACAGATTTCAGATTTACAAAAAGGTGTACACTATATTAAATTAATGAGCAAGAAAGGCCTTGAAGTATTGTCTTTCATAAAACAGTAAATAAAAAAGTATATCGCTAGTAACTATGATGTATAAAAAGAAACATTTTCTAACTTTTATTATACTGTTGTTCATTTCTTTTTCCATTGGCTTTTCGCAAGAAACGTCGCAAAATGTATTTAGCAAAGAAGACACTATTAGGGTCAACCAATTATTATCTTTAAGTAAAAGTTACTTTAGTAAGGCAGAGGATTCTGCCATCGCCTATGCACTAAAAGCAAAGGAGTTAGCAGAATCCGTGCAATATCAAGAAGGTATTGCCTATGCCTTGAAAAATATTGGAATAGGATATTATAATCAAGGTAAAGATGTTGAAGCCTTAGACAACTGGAAACGATCCTTAGATATATTTAAATCTATAAAAGATGAGATTGGAACTGCGAATATTTTAAATAATATCGGCGCTATTTACTTTTATCAAAAAGATTTGACGAATGCGCTAGAATATTATCTACAGTCCTTAAAATTAGCAGAAAAAACAAAAGACAAACTCAGGATTCTTTCTGTCTTAAATAATATCGGTGGAGTTTATTTTGAGAAACAGGCTACCTATGACAAAGCACTCATCTATTTTTTAAAAGCGTTACCACTCAGTGAAGAATTAAAAGATTCAGAAACATTTGGAACAATAGCAGCCAATTTAGGTGAAATCTATTATGTACGTAATAATGACTCTTTAGCTTTAATATATTTTTATAAATCTGCTAAAGCATTTAATAATTCAGAAAACAGTCCTTATGCCTACAATAGTTTAGGAAAAGTTTACAACAGGGAAAATAAATATGATCTCGCTATTTTTTATCACAAAAAAGCACTAGATATTGCCAATAAATTAAATTTACCTCGAGATATTGTTCAATCATTAATGGGAATTGCCAAAACAAATATATCTACCAAAAAGTATAATGACGCGCTGATTTATTTGAAAAGAACTGAAAAAATTGCCTTAGAACTTAAAGCTTCAGGGGAATTAAAAAATATATATGAAGAATTTGCAAATGTATATAATCAAATTAAGGATTATAAAAATGCCTATGTATATCAATATAAATATGCTGCAATTAAAGACACGCTTTACAATATAGAAACCGACAAAAAATTAGGCAGTCTGCAATTTGATTTTGATATACAAAAGAAACAAGGTGAAATAAACCTATTAACGATTAACAAAGCATTACAAGAAACCAATATTAAGCGACAAAAATTTGCTAAAAATGCTTTTTTGATAGGATTTATTTTAGTGCTATTGGGCGCTATTAATATTTTTCGTAACTATTTAAGAAAAATAAAAATCAATAAAATCTTAGATAAACAAAAAGAAGAGATTGAAGGTTTATTATTGAATATCCTACCAGCAGATGTAGCCAAAGAATTACAAGATTCAGGCAGTTCCCCACCCCGCAGTTATAAAAAAGTATCTGTTTTATTCAGCGATTTTAAAGGATTTACCAAACATGCAGAAAGCATGACCCCAGAGGAATTGGTTGACGAACTGAATACCTGTTTTGTGGCTTTCGATAACATTGTAGGAAAATATGGTTTAGAAAAGATTAAGACTATAGGAGATGCTTATATGTGTGCCGGTGGAATCCCATTCGATAAAGAAGGGCATGTAAATGACATCGTGCTTGCCAGTTTAGAAATGCAAGAATATATTATTGCTAATAATTTGAAAAGAAACGCTAAGGGATTACCTTCTTGGGATTTGAGAGTTGGTATTCATGTAGGTCCAATTGTAGCGGGTGTTGTAGGTAAGAAAAAATATGCATATGATATTTGGGGCAGTACGGTGAATATTGCAAGCAGAATGGAAAGCAATGGTGAAGCCGGTAAGGTGAATATATCCGAAGCTACTTATGAATTAATTAAATCAGAATATAATTGCACACATCGTGGTAAAATATATGCCAAAAACGTTGGTGAAATTGACATGTTTTTTATTGACTCTCCAAAAGCATTGGCTTAAATCAACCATTTTTTTTATTCAATTTAAAATAAATCAATAAATTGAATAATAATTTATTTAAATTCAATTTTAATCAAAACAAATTGCTTCATGAGATGCTCATTTTTAATCATATTAACCTTTTCTAGTGTATTGCTTTTTGCACAGACAGCTGCTAATCCAAAAAACAAAACAAAACCCTATACCATTCAAATTTGTACCGATTCGGCAACAAAAAAACAAACTATAAAAGGCTCAAAACCACTAATATGCAGTAAAGGAGGGAAAAAAAGTTTTCAAATTGATATCAGCTGGAAAATCAAAAACAATGTTATTAATTACAACGGCCTCATTGTTAAATCCAGCAATATGGGCGGCTGTATGGAAAAAGATGAATTACTATTTTTATTTTCAGATAATACTAAGTTCTCATTAAAAGCCTGGAACGAAGCAAATTGTGATGGTAATTCATTCTTTGACTTAGAAGGGACAGAGAATAAAAAATATGCAGGCAAAAAACTAGTTTCCATCCGATTGCAAAACGGCAGAACATTTGAAACACTTGCCTATCAACCTAGTGGAGATCAAATAAATTATTTCAGAAACGCTGCTACCGCATTACAAAACAAAGTATTCGAAAAAATAAAATGCAAGTAATAAAGCGCTACCACTTATTTACTTGCATTCTATAATGTAAAAATTATTTAATTCTTCTTCTTAGGAACAACAGATCGTTCAATTTCTCCGATAAAAGGAATTGCATCTTGAATTTCGCTTCTAACTGAAGTTTGCAAATACATTTCCAATTGAATAAATTTAGCTGCGTTTATAGCACCTATAATTTTTTTAGTTTTACCGTAATATTTTGAATAAAGTTTTTCAATAAGTAAATTGTTTTTCAGTGTTCCATTTGCTATCTCGTTTGCTTTTTCTTCAGTTAGTGTTGCATAATTATTTGCATAATCATTAATCAACTCCATTTTCTTCATACTCAATTCCTTTCTTTCAAGCTCATAAGCATCATAAACAGCCCAAAAAGATGCTGATTGAGGCTCAACTAGTTTCATATAAGCACCCACTAAATCTTTCTTATTCTTTCCATAAATGCTTTGTATAATTGCCATATCGTCTTTTAATCCTGACTGAGCAATTAATTGTGTTGATGTAATCAACAATAATCCTAATACAATTTTCTTCATTTTAGTATATTTTTTTGAATGTAAATATAGATCAATTTGAGTGAAGCACTAATTTATTAAAAAATGAATTAGTCTTTCCCAACATGATGTTTAGCACCATAATGAAAGGCTTTGGTAACAACTCCTCCCTCGGCCGAAAGACTAATTTTAAAAATATAATCATAATCTTCATCTACTAATTGGGGCAATGGACGAGCACCTCCCAATGCTTCAAGGGTTTCTAAAACAGTATTAGAATGCCCTACTATTAGGATTGTTTTCCCTTTTTGAAAATCGATTAAGCGTTGTGCAAATTCTTTGATCAAGCTGGGGTCGTATATATTAACTTTTGCCATAAAATTAGCTGCAGTTTGTCTGGTTCTTTTTGTATTGGTAGAAAAAATCATATTTGGCTCCTGCCCTTTTAAATACTCGGCTAAATCCAATGCACGTTGTTTTCCTATTTCCGTTAATTCAGGATCTCTTTTTTGTGCAGCACTCGTATCTTTTTCTGCATGTCGCACTATCCAAATTGTTGTATTCTGAGCATTGACTCCATTTAAAACGCCAAAAAATAAAATAAATGCTAGGAGGTGTTTTTTAATAAGATGCTTCATAATGATTTATTTAATTTTGTTTATTAATGTGCTTAATTTTTTGGGAGAGTAATTCTTTTACACTATCATACCATTCATCTTTTAAAATGCGCATTACAATGGAGTCCCTTCTTGTACCATCGTCTTTGATTAAATTACTTTTAAGTATCCCCTCTTGGATACAACCAATCGACTTCATAGCTGCAATACTTTTAGCATTATTTACATCTGCCCTAAATTCAACCCTTTCAAAACCCATTGTTTCAAAAGCAAAACAAAGCATCAAGAATTTACAATGAGCATTTAACCCCGAACCCTGAAATTGATGACCATACCAAGTATAGCCGAGATGAAGGGTTTGATGTTTAATTTGTACATCATAGAAACGTGTAGATCCAGCATATTCATTTATCCGTTTATCAAATACTATAAATCCATATCCATTTTTTTGATCCCTTGCTAGAATGGCCAAATTTATATATTCAATCATTTTGTTTTTTCCAGTTGCCGATATCAGTGAATACTGCCATAATTGGGGCTCATTTAGGGCAAAATGCAGCAGTAAATCCGCATCAGACTGCATTAAAGGCCGCAATAAAACGCAAGCATTTTCTAAAACATAGTCTTTGGAAAAATCAAACTGCTTTATCATTTTAAAAAAGATTCTTATAATACTGCTGAACTGTTGAAAAACAAGGCTTTATTCATTAAAAATAATTAATCTTGCACCAATAAAAGAAACAAATTTATGTGTGGAATTGTAGGTTATACCGGACCAAGAGAAGCGTATCCAATTATACTAAAAGGTTTAAAAAGACTAGAATACAGGGGCTACGATAGTTCTGGTGTTGCTCTTTGGAATAATAACAAGGTTAATGTATATAAAAAGAAGGGGAAAGTAGCTGAATTAGAGGAAAGTGTATTAAGCGTTGATATGCATTCGCATTTAGGAATAGGGCATACTCGTTGGGCAACTCATGGAGAACCTAGTGACCGTAATGCACATCCACATTTGTCTCAATCAGGCAGATTTGCTATGATTCACAATGGTATTATTGAGAATTATACAGCCATTAAAAAAGAATTAATTGCTAAAGGCTATCAATTTAAAAGCGATACCGATACAGAAGTATTACTCAATTTTATTGAAGACATTAAGCTTAATAACGAATGTAGTTTGGAAGAAGCTTTGAGAATTGCTTTAAAAAGAGTGGTTGGGGCCTATTGCATTTTATTGATTTCAGATGATGATCCCGAAACCATTATTGCAGCAAGAAAAGGAAGTCCATTGGTAATTGGCATTGGAAAAGGTGAACATTTTTTAGCCAGCGATGCTTCTCCCATTATTGAGTACACAAAAGAAGTTGTGTATGTAAACGATTATGAAATTGCCATTGTTCGGCCCAATGAATTGATTCTGAAAAATTTGGGTAATGAAAAACAAACTCCATTCATTACCAAGTTGGATATGGATTTAGCAGCCATTGAAAAAGGTGGCTATGATCATTTTATGTTGAAAGAAATTCATGAGCAACCGAGTACCATATTCGATTGCCTCCGTGGAAGGTTGTTGCCACAAACCAATCAAATTATGATGGGGGGAATTGAAAACAATATGGATGCCTTCATCAAAGCCAACCGCATTATGATTGTTGCATGTGGAACAAGTTGGCATGCAGGATTAGTGGCCGAATATTTAATTGAAGAATTATGTCGTATTCCTGTTGAAGTAGAATATGCATCAGAGTTCAGGTACAGAAATCCAGTGATACATCCCGGTGATGTAATTATTGCCATTTCTCAAAGTGGAGAAACTGCCGATACATTGGTTGCTTTAGAAAGTGCTAAAGAAAAAGGAGCATTCATTTTTGGAGTAGTGAATGCAGTAGGAAGCAGTATTGCCCGACTTAGCCATGCTGGTGCTTATACTCACTCCGGTCCTGAAATAGGCGTTGCAAGTACTAAAGCATTTACTGGTCAGTTGGCTGTATTAATGATGATGGCATTAAAAATTGGTTTTGCAAAAGGTACAATTACAGAAGAAAGATATTTACAATTGATGCTTGAATTAGAATCAGTTCCAGATAAAGTTCAAGCTATTTTACAAGACACTTCCAATATCGAAAGGATTGCTATTAAATACAAAGACGCAACTGATTTTCTTTTCTTAGGAAGGGGATATAATTTTCCTGTGGCATTAGAAGGAGCACTTAAATTAAAAGAGATTTCTTATATACATGCAGAAGGATATCCTGCAGCAGAAATGAAGCATGGACCAATTGCATTAGTAGACGAAAAATTACCTGTAGTTTTTGTTGCAACTAAAGATTCTTATTATGGTAAAATAGTATCTAACGTTCAGGAAATAAAAGCCAGAAAAGGAAAAGTAATTGCAGTTGCAACCATGGGTGATGATGTGATTCCTGGAATGGCAGATGATGTAATGTTGGTGCCAGATGCCGATGAAGTTATTGCACCTTTATTAAGTGTTGTTCCATTGCAGCTATTGAGTTATTATGTTGGTCTTGCCAAAGGTTTAGATGTAGATAAGCCCCGAAACCTTGCTAAAAGCGTAACGGTAGAATAATGTAATTGTAGAATTAAAGATTGCCATGCCACAAAACAAAATCATCAAAACACCTTTGAATTCTTTAGGTTATAATTTCATTAATGATCAATATATACCCAAAGGCAAAGACGAATATTATTTACGCAATATTCAAATTAAAAATGGCATCCATTACCGGCAATTAATGGCCGAAGAAATTGAGATGCTGGTAAGAAACGGCAATACAGCAGATGATTGGCACAATAAATTGGTATCCGATTTTTTCGATCCAAGATTGGTAAAGAATTGTAAGTTTTATGGATTGGTTAGAATTGGCAAATTAGAACCATTTTGTTTAAGCTTTAGTGATTTAAAAGCGCCTGTTGGATTGTATAATTCCAATATTATCAGTTGTGATTTTGGCGACAATGTATCTATTCATTATGTACATTATTTATCGCATTATATAATTGGCAGCGAAGCCATTATTACCAATGTAAACGAATTAATTACTACCAACCACGCCAAGTTTGGTACGGGTATTATTAAACAGGATGAAGATGAATCTGTAAGAATTTGGATGGAAATATGCAATGAAAATACAGGTAGAAAAGTAATGCCTTTTAATGGTATGCTTCCAGGGGATGCATTTTTATGGAGCAGGTACAGAGACGATGAAGCTTTACAAGAAAAATTTAAAGCATTTACCGAAAAAAAATGTGACAACAAAAGAGGCTATTACGGTAAGGTAGGAGATAGAACAGTCATTAAAAATTGTAAAATCATTAAAGATGTTTGGGTTGGTTCAGATGCCTATTTTAAAGGAGTTAATAAACTCAAAAACCTAACAGTTAATTCTGGGCCAGAAGGAAGAACACAAATTGGTGAAGGTTGCGAAGTGGTAAACGGAATTATAGGATATGGCTGTAGAATGTTTTATGGAGTGAAGGCTGTACGATTCATCATGGCAGATCATTCTCAATTAAAATACGGTGCAAGACTTATTAATTCTTATTTAGGACAGAACGCTACTATTTCTTGCTGCGAAGTTTTAAATTCATTAATATTTGCTGCACATGAGCAACACCACAATAATTCTTTTCTATGCGCAGCTTTGGTTATGGGACAAAGCAATATTGCCGCAGGCGCTACTATTGGTTCCAATCACAATAGCAGAAGTGCAGATGGAGAAGTTATAATGGGAAGGGGATTTTGGCCAGGTTTATGTGTTAGCTTAAAACACAATTCAATCTTCGCTTCATTTTCTATGGTGAATAAAGGAGACTACCCTGCGGAATTAAATATAAAAATTCCGTTCTCTCTTATCAGTAATGACGAGCACAATGATCAACTCACCATCATGCCGGCCTATTGGTTCTTATACAATATGTATGCATTGGCAAGAAATGCATGGAAGTATAACGATCGAGATAAAAGAACCGATAAAACGCAGGAGCTCGAATACCATTATCTTGCTCCAGATTCTATCAATGAAATATTTACTGCTTTAGAATTGATGGAATTGTATACCGGAAAGGCTTATTTATTGAGTCAAAAAAATAGTATTGATTCAGACAATGAAGCCATTGAAGTAGGCAGACTATTATTGAAAAGTAAAAATAAAATTGTTTCTCAATTAAAAATAGTTGCCAATGATATTGAAAACAGTAAGCGAAAAACTTTACTGGTTAAGGTTTTAGAAGCATATACTGTTTTTGAAGATATCATTTTATTCTATGGAATAGAGCAACTTATTGGTTTGATTCATTCAAATAAAATTTCAACTTTAGCCGAATTACGCAACGCCATCCCTTTAAAATTAGTGCTCAATCAATGGACTAATTTAGGCGGTCAATTAATGCCAACCAGTGAAGTGACCGATCTAAAAAAGAAAATCATTACCCATAAAGTTAAAAGCTGGGACGATGTTCATGAGCAATATACTTTAAAAGGAAACAAATATACAGTGCAGAAAAGAGAACATGGATTGGCTGCTTTGCAAGAAATTAGTGGAATACAATTGTCTAAAATGGATATTCATCAATTAATTTATTTTTTAGAAACAGCAGCTAATACTAAAGAATGGATCACTAAAAGCATTTATGACTCAAGAGCTAAAGATTATTCTAACCCTTATAGAAAAATGGTTTACGAAAATTTTGCCGAGATGAATGAAATTATAGGAAAATTGGAGGACAATAGTTTTATCAAAGAACAAAATGAATCTTTGGTAACATTCAAAAAAGAAATTGATCAAATAAAAAAGTCATTTAAAATAAAAAACTGATGCAAGCTGATTGATTCAGTACATGCATCAGTTGATCATTCATAGCCCATCTTTTATAACCGAACACCAATACCCAATTGGATTTGTTGATTGGTCCATTTTTCTTTGCTGTCTATATCGTTGATATTATTCAATCCAATATTATACCTGCCATAAATTCTCAATGCGGTTAAATTTAATTGACCGCCAAAAACCATAGAAAAATCTCCCTTCTTAAAGGCGTCCTGACCATTTACCAATAAATTATTATTCTGATTAACCAAAATACCAAATTGAGGACCAGCATTGAGTGTAAACATTTTGCCTACATTGTATCTCAAAAGAATTGGAATTAGAATATAATCCAATTGAATTTGCTGACTGGCGCCCGGTGTTAATATATTTTGATAAATAGGATTAAAGCCAGTAGTTCTAGTAGATTTTGATTGACTCCAAAGCACTTCGGGTTGAATGCCCCATTTTTTAGTAAAATCAATTTCGGCAAATCCTCCTAAATGATAGGAAAGATCATAAGAGTCATTAAAACTTTGACCAGCAATTTGATTTAAATTAGCACCAGCTTTTACACCAAGCCTAAAACCTGCTTGCGCCTGAGCAAAAACGCCGATCAATAAAAACAATAAAACGAATACACTATTTTTTTTCATACAAAATATTTATTTATGTAAGTCAATCATCATGCCAAGTTTTATTGAGTTTTGGTTAATAGGTTATTAAGTAATTTGTTAAAAATTAATGATTAACGTTTAATTCCTGATTCTTCGCTATTAACTCTTACTCCTCAATTCAAGTACAGTAATCTCCGGCAATATCCCTACCCTTCCTGGATATCCTAAAAATCCAAACCCACGGTTCACATACAATTTTTGGTTTCCATCTTCATATAATCCTGCCCATTGCTTGTACATCCACTGAACCGGACTCCATTTAAAATAAGGGTTCTCTAAGCCAAATTGCATTCCGTGCGTATGGCCAGACAACATGAGCTGAATATCAGGGTATTCTGTTTTCACCTGTGCATCCCAATGACTGGGATCATGGCTCAATAATATTTTGAAAGGAATTTTTTCGGTGCCAGGATAAGCCTCTTTCATTTTACCATATTTAGGAAATCTGCCCTTTGCTCCCCAGTTTTCAATACCCAATATGGCAATTTGTTCGTTTTCTTTTTCAATAACATGGTGTTCATTCATGAGCAATTTCCAGCCCATATCAGCATGCACTTGTTTGAGTTTATTAAGATTATTAGTTTTAGCAACAGCATCAGCCCAAGCAACATAATCTCCATAATCATGATTACCCAATGTGCTGAAAACCCCGTGTGGAGCGCTTAATCGACTAAATATTGATTTGTACTCATTCATTTCTTCGGCACGATCATTCACTAAGTCTCCCGTAAATAAAATCAGATCTGCTTTTTGTTCGAGTATTAAATTCACCCCACGTTCAACCGCTTTTGAGTTTTGAAAACTACCGCTATGAATATCGCTGATATGAACTATTTTAAATCCATCAAATGCTTTGGGTAAACTAGTATATGGCAGTATTATATTTTTAACTTGATAATTGTATTTATTACCAAAACCATAAAGCAAAGTTCCAAAAAGGGTTCCTCCAACGCCTATTCCTGCCCAACTTAAAAAAGCCGACCTTGAAATTAATTGCCCATCTCCCAAAAACTGTCCACCAGTATTCCTAAACAATTTGTTAATTGTCCAGATCACGCCACGTCTGATATCATCCGTAAGAAAAAAGAGTGACCCAATTAATTTTGCTAAAAATAGACCTACTAAAATGGCGAAAATGTAGTTCCGGAAAATCTTAGATGTTTGAAGTACCTGAATAAATGGAAAAGAGAGCAAAGCTGCCAAAGTAAGTAGAGAAATAATCCAATATCCATAATGGATTATCACCCTCCATCTCTCAGCAAGCGGCTGAGTTACTACTTTTACTGCTTGAAAAACATAGCAATCGAGCAGGAACATCACTAAGGCTATTACCCAAAAAGCACCAGAATTTCGCATAAAAAACAATTAAAATGGGCGCAAAGATAAGGAAAGCACCCCCGAAACAAGCTTTCGCTGTTTACTGTTCACCAATGTTGAAAACTAAATCGATTTTGGTTAAAGGCTTTATAGAATAATGTTTGATAGCTGTGACTGATACCGTATTTTTGGAAGCTTGCAAAAAAGGAAAAGCGAATAACTATGGCAAGAATTATTGGAGTAGCCAATCAAAAAGGAGGAGTAGGTAAAACAACCACCGCAATAAATGTGGCGGCTAGTTTAGCGGTATTAGAATACAGAACTTTGTTGGTTGATGCCGACCCTCAAGCGAATAGTACTACTGGGGTGGGTTTTGATTTACACAATATCACCAATAGTCTTTATGACTGTATGGTTAATAACGTTACTGCCAATGAAGTTATTTTAAAAAGCGATGTGCCAAATTTAGACATCATTCCATCACATATTGATTTGGTTGGTGCAGAAATTGAAATGATCAATTATCCCAATCGCGAAAATGTAATGAAGGGTATTTTAGATGCTGTAAGAGATAAATATGACTTTATCATTATTGATTGTTCTCCATCTCTTGGACTAATTACGGTAAATTCATTGGTTGCCTCAGATAGTGTTGTTGTTCCAGTACAATGCGAATTTTTTGCATTAGAAGGATTAGGCAAATTATTGAATACAATTAAAATAGTTCAAAACAGATTAAACCCTGCACTTCAAATTGAAGGCATCTTAATGACTATGTACGATGGCAGATTGAGGTTATGCAACCAAGTGGTAAGTGAAGTAAGAAGGCATTTTGACGATATGGTTTTTTCAACAATCATTCACAGGAATACAAGATTAAGTGAAGCACCTAGTGTAGGAAAGCCTGTAATATTATACGATGCAGAAAGCAAAGGGTCTGTAAACTATTTAAACCTCGCAAAAGAAATTTTACAAAACAATGGAATGACAAAAATTTCTAATCAAGATAGGATTATAGAATAAAGCCATAATAGACCTTAACAATGACCACTCCAAAACACAATAAAGATTTGATCGGTAAAGGGCTACGCTCTTTATTACAAAATATAGATACTGATTTAAAGAATACAACTGGGAGTCTTAAATCGGAAATTGTAGAACAAGCTACTACAAGCAGTAGAATTAGTTTAGCAGATATACTAGTAAATCCTAAACAGCCCAGAAGAGATTTTGATGAACAATCATTACAAGAACTGGCTACTTCTATTAGGCTTCATGATATTATTCAACCACTAACTGTAAGTAAATTAGCCAATGGCAAATTTCAGTTAATAGCTGGTGAGCGAAGATTCAGGGCTGCAAAAATTGCAGGACTAAAAGATATACCGGCTTATGTTCGTGTGGCCAATGACCAACAATTATTGGAGTTAGCCCTTTTAGAAAATATTCAAAGAGAAAACTTAAATGCAGTAGAAATGGCATTGAGTTTTAAAAGGATGATGGAAGAGCTGGACTATACTCAAGAACAAGTTGCAGAGAGAATGGGTAAAGAAAGAAGTACAGTTACCAATTATATACGTTTGCTAAAATTACCTCCAGATATTTTATCGGCTGTTAGAAACAATACTTTAACAATGGGGCATGCAAGAGCGTTGGTAAATATTGATACCATCGATAAGCAATTGTTTGTATTTAAAGAAATTCAGCAAAAAGAATTGAGTGTTAGACAAACAGAAGAATTGGTGCGAAAATTATACAAGGGTGGGCAAAGTAGTATAGGATTAGGTGCTTCAAAATCAGACCTCCCTCCTGCTTATAAAAAAATTGAAGATAATTTATCATCGCATTTTGGCACAAAAGTTAAAATGACCCATAATAAAAAAGGGTATGGCAGTATCAATATAGAATACTATTCACTAGATGAATTAAATAAATTATTGGAATTAATGAATGTAACGGTGAGCTAATGTTTAGTTTAAACAAAGTTTGTTTTTTGACTTTCATTTTTCTTTGTTGTTATTCTTTTATTCAAGCACAATCAAAAGATACCACCAAAGAAGCCAAATTAATGGCGGTTGAAAATGCTTTGGTCATCCCTACTCCTATCGATTCTACAAAAATTAAAAAAAGGATCAAAGACTCACTGCTATTTGCAAGTCATAGCCCAAGAATAGCAACCAGACGTTCTGCTATCATCCCTGGATGGGGCCAGGCATATAACCATGAATACTGGAAAATTCCCATCGTATATGGGGTATTGGCAATACCAACAGTAGCATTTATCTACAACAACAATTATTATAAAAAAACAAAGTTTGCTTACGAAGCAAAATACAAGGCACAAAATGGAGACAGTAGTGATTTAGCTGCTATAGATCCAGAGTTGGCAAATCTAAGCATTGGTTCATTGCAAAATTATCGAAACCAATTCAGGCGCGACCGCGATTATTCAATATTATTTTTCTTATTGGCATGGGGATTACAAGTAGCAGATGCTACGGTGTTTGCACATTTAAAACAGTTTAATGTAAGCAACGATTTAAGTATGCAAATCAATCCCACTTTTAACCCTTATACAAGAACTCCTGCATTATCTGTTTCATTGAATATTAGGGAACATAGTAAAAGACCCTTGGCATTAGCAAGATAATGAACAACTAAAAAAATAATTAATCATGAAAATTGCATTGATTGGATACGGAAAAATGGGTAAAGCAATTGAAGCGATTGCAGTAGAAAAAGGACATAGCATTGTACTAAAAATTGATGTTGAAAATGCCGCAGATTTAAATGTAGCAAATTTAGGGCATGCAGATGTAGCCATTGAATTTACTGGACCGCATAGTGCTGTTGGCAATATAATGAAATGTATAGATGTGGGCATACCAGTTGTTTGTGGGTCTACTGGTTGGTTAAATGAGTGGGATAAAGTAAAATCACATACAGAAATAAACAATGGTACATTGGTATATGCAAGTAATTACAGTATTGGGGTAAATCTTTTTTTTGAAGTAAATAAGCATTTAGCAAAATTGATGAGTGGATACCCTGAATACAATGTAACACTTAAAGAAATTCATCATACCCAGAAAAAGGATGCCCCAAGCGGAACGGCTATTAGTTTGGCGGAGCAAGTAATAGAGAATTTGCAGCGAAAAAAATCTTGGATTACCAACGAACAATCATTTAATGAAGAAGCTATCGTTATTGCTTCAGAAAGAATAGATCCAGCACCCGGAACACATCTTGTAAAATACAGTTCATCCATTGACGATATCGAAATCATTCATACCGCACATAATCGAATAGGTTTTGCAGGAGGTGCCGTAAAAGCAGCCGAATTTGCAATTGGCAAAAAAGGTGTTTTTGGGATGAAAGAAGTACTCGGGTTATAATATGTTAGATTATAATTTAAAAGAGAACCCAACCTTAACATTAAATGCGCTTGATGCAGCAACATTAAGGGGTTGCTGCCAATGACTTTGAGTAAGCTGCAATTCTAGCCCCAATAATCTTGCGCCACCACCATATTCATAAATTACGTTATTCCCTTTAATACTTGTGGTAGAATAGCTTTGAATGGCTGTACCAATATTTCCTAAAACAAATAATCTTCCCAACAAAAAATATTGTCTTATTCCTCCTTTAAGCGTTGTTAAATTTAAAGAACCAGAAGGATTAACTACTGATGCACCAAAACGTTGATATCCTGCAGTACCCATAAACATGGTAGAACCAAACCCAAGCCCTGCTCCTGCTTCAACACCAATTCCTCCATTATTTAAGTCACCAAATGTACTGCTCGTTGGAGTTGCATAATTGGCATTTAAGATCAATTGTAAATGAGGTAACTTAAATTGAGCAAAGCTACTTTGAGCAATCAACAGAAATACAAATACCAATATGATGTTCTTTGAAGAATTGTACATAATTTTAATTTGTGTAAAGAAACAATATTATACCGAGAAGTCATGCTATCAAAAAAAACGCAATATGCACTGAAAGCCCTTACTTATATGGCAGAGCAGATCAATGCAGGTCCTTTTTTGATTGCAGATATAGCCAAAAAGAAAAAAATACCGATTAAGTTTTTAGAATCCATTTTATTGGAGCTTAAAAAAGCGGGTATTTTAAATAGCAAAAAAGGAAAAGGGGGCGGTTACTATTTTAACCAAGATCCATCTACCATTCAATTGGCAACCATCATGCGATTAATAGAAGGTCCAATTGCACTATTACCATGTGTAAGTTTACATTTTTATCAAAAATGTGCCGACTGCAATGAAAAAAAATGTGGGCTAAATAAAGTGATGAAAGAAGTAAGAGACAATACCTTATCCATTTTAGAAAACAGAACTATTAAAGATTTAGTTAACTATTAGAACTTTAATCACCATAATTACAAACGAAATTTTTTAAAAAATAGAAATAAACAACCAATGAAAAAAATATTATTTATTTTATTGCTTTCCCCCTTTTTTGTAAATGCGCAAAGCCTAATTGGCGGAAGTAATATTGTTAAATGGAACTTGTCTTCCCTAGCATTGAATAATTATCATTTTACTTATGAGCGGCATATTTTCAAAAGCCTTTCTATTTCAGTTAGCTATAGAACCATGCCCTATGGTAATGTGCCCTATCAAAAAGAATTTCAAGATTTAATCAATAGCAATGAATTGAATTTTAGCAGGTTTCAAATGGGTAATAGCGCAATCACAATAGAGCCCCGTATCTATTTGAGTTTGAAAAAAATGAAAGGATTTTACCTAGCACCATATCTTCGTATTGCTACTTTCGATATAAATGCCCCCATAAAATACAGCAGTAATGGTACTATACCAATATCGAAAGATGCCGATTTCAGTGGAAAAATAAAATCAACAAGTGGTGGATTATTAATTGGTTATCAGTTTCAATTACTTAAAAAATTAGTGCTCGATTTCCAAATTGTTGGCGCTCACTTTGGCAATAGTACAGGCAATTTAAATTTTGTTGCACCACTTAGCCCATTTGAACAACAGAGTTTAAGAGATAATTTAAAAAGCATCAATACCGATCCATTTACGTTTACCAGTAATGTTACAGCTAATGGCGCACAAATAAGTACAGATGGCCCTTGGGCAGGAATAAGGGGATTGAATTTAGGATTAGGCTTCCGTTTTTAACGATAAATTATCCAACATATCTTTTGTCATTTTATCTAGATCAAAGGCTGGTTTCCATCCCCAATCTTGATGAGCAACACTATCATCAATACTTTGAGGCCAGCTGTCTGCAATTGCCTGCCGAGAATCTGGTTTGTAATTGATGGTAAAATCAGGAATATGTTGTTGAATACAATTAGTAATTTCTTTTGGAGAAAAACTCATTCCTGCAATATTATAAGAAGTTCTAATAGAAATATTTTTTGCAGGAGCATTCATTAATTCCATAGTTGCCCGAATAGCATCTGGCATATACATCATGGGTAAATAAGTATGTTCATTTAAAAAGCAATTGTACTTTTTATTTTCTAAAGCTTCAGCATAAATTTCAACTGCATAATCTGTGGTGCCGCCTCCTGGTGCAGATTTATAACTGATCAATCCAGGATAACGAATACTTCTAACATCAATACCAAAACGATGGTGATAATAATTACACCAAAATTCGCCAGCATATTTACTGATTCCATATACTGTGCTTGGTTCTATGATTGTTTTCTGAGGACAATTTATTTTAGGTGAAGTTGGCCCGAAAACGGCAATACTACTTGGCCAATACACTTTGTGTAAATTTTCTTCGCGAGCAATCTCTAAAACATTGAGCAAACCCTGCATGTTTAAATGCCAAGCAAGATTGGGATTTTTTTCTCCAGTAGCAGAAAGAATTGCTGCTAATAAATAAATCTGGGTAATATTTTGACGAATAACCTGCACATGCAACATTTCTTTATTCATTACATCCATACTTACATAAGGGCCTGTACCATGTAATAAAGAATTTTCTTCTCTTAAATCAGAAGCTAAAACATTGTTATTTCCGTATTGCTTTCTCAATGCCAAGGTAAGTTCTACACCAATTTGGCCGGAGGCACCTATTACCAAAATCTTGTCTTTTCTATTGGGCATAATCAATCGTTTAGGATAGCAAATATATGTTATAGCTATTTATCTTGGTTTACGTTATTTTTGTTCATCATATTAAATATGCAAAATGTTGCCAACTTATTTACAGGAATTATTCAGCAAACAAAATTACAATAGCAATTCCTTTTTTTTAATTGCCGGGCCCTGTGTGGTTGAAAGCGAAGAAATAGTGATGGAAATTGCCGATAAAGTATACAGCACTTGTAAGCAATTTGGTATCCCTTATGTGTTTAAAGCAAGTTATAGAAAAGCAAACCGTACCAGTGCCAATTCATTTACAGGAATTGGAGACGATAATGGATTGGCATTAATTAAAAAAGTAGGTGATCATTTTCAATTACCTACTACTTCCGATATACATGCACATGAAGAGGCTTCACTGGCTGCTCCTTTTATAGATATTTTACAGATACCCGCTTTTTTATGCAGACAAACCGATTTATTATTGGCAGCTGCTGATACACAAAAAATAGTTAATGTAAAGAAGGGACAATTTTTGAGTGGGGCTTCTATGAAATTTGCTGTAGATAAAATTAAGCAATCGGGTAATGAAAAAATAATGCTTACAGAAAGAGGAAATACATTTGGCTATCAAGATTTAGTAGTTGATTATAGAAATATTCCAATCATGCTAGAACAACAAGTTCCAGTAATTATGGATTGTACCCATTCTTTGCAGCAACCCAATCAAACAACTGGTATAACAGGCGGCAATCCAGGAATGATTAGCACTATTGCAAAAGCAGCAATTGCTACGGGAGCCAATGGATTGTTTATTGAAACGCATCCCAACCCAGCACTTGCTAAAAGTGATGGAGCCAATATGCTGCCTTTGCATTTATTACCAGCTTTAATAGAAAAATTAGTTCATTTAAGAGAAGCAGTAGTTAAACACGGTATTTAAGTTTTTGTAGGAAAAGTTATTTCGGCATATGGTTTGCTAATGGTAAGGGAACGTTTAATTATTTAAAGATCAATCAGTACAACCACATGAAAGCAATTATCGTTATCATTTTTACCTTTTTTAGTTTACAAACTAGCGCACAAAATACCCTTGATATTGCCAATGGATTAAAAGAGGCTTTAACCAAGGGAGCGATCAATGGAACCAATTTATTATCAAAGCCTGATGGGTTTTTTGCCAATGCAGCAGTTAAAATTCTATTGCCCCCCGAAGCCAAAAAAATAGAATCTACTTTGCGCAATTTAGGCATGGGTAAGCAGGTAGACGATGCCATATTGAGTATGAATAGAGCCGCCGAAGATGCGTGTAAAAATGCAACTCCTATTTTTACCAATGCAATCAAACAAATGACTGTAACAGATGCGATAGGTATTTTAAAAGGAAGTGATACTTCCGCCACGGCCTACTTGCAACAAAAAACTGCTACAGATTTAACTGCTTCATTCAGGCCAGTTATTGAAAAATCTTTAGAAAGTACCGATGCTACCAAGCAATGGAATAGTTTGGTTTCTACATATAATAAATTCAGCTTAAAAAAAATTAATCCAGATTTAGCTGGTTATGTAACTGAAAAATCGTTGAATGGAATTTTTACACAAATTGCATTTGAAGAACAAAACATTAGAAAAAATCCGGTTGCAAGAACCAGCGACTTACTCAAGAAAGTTTTTGGAAATTAATTGTACTGAGCTAATGAAAAGCTAACTGGCCATTAACCCATCGAGGTTATTGGTTTTCTTAACTATGCTTCTGATCTGCATGTCTAGCTCATTGGCGCTTTCAATCAAATGATCAAATATTTCTTTATTATTTACCGAATTGCTGCTATTAAGAACTTCTATCACGCCTAAAATATTGGCCAACGGTCTTCTAACTTCATGGGATTGGATGAAAGCTATATCGCGTAATACTTTATTTTGCGTTTTTAATTTTTCTTGAACAACAATATCTTCTGTGATATTTCTATTGGTACCGATTAATCTCAAAATTTTACCAGAAGGAGATTTTTTAACAATGGCATGCGATTCTATATGCCTCACTCTTCCATTTGGAGTTGTAACTCTATAAACGGCAGAATCCATTTCTCTTTTACCATCTATCAATTGACCAATCACTCTTTGCATCATTTCTAAATCATCGGGATGTACGGCCCGTTTCCAAATTTTATGAGGTGGGAATGCTGGATTTTTTTCATATCCATACATTTCAAACATTTTATCGTCCCAAATAATATGGTTGGTGGCAATATCAATTTCCCAAATAGCAATTTGTGCAGAATCTGTAGCTAACGTAAGTCTTTGCAGTAATTCTTCCTGATCTAATTGAGCTTGTTGTCTTCGAGTAATATCGTTTTCTATCGACATAAAGCCAATATGCACATTGTTTTCATCAAACAATGGCTGACAATCTACTTCTAACCAGAGTGGATTGCCTGATTTAGTATAACTTAAAAATTCTTCTTTAAAAGATAATTTATTATCGAGCGAATATTGTAAACGTGTTTTTGCTTTTTGATCAACTTTAGGCCCTTCTAAAGAATAGCCCACTTTTTTTCCTCTTACTTCTTCTAAAGTATAACCGCTAATTCTTGTAAAGCCATCATTCACCCAAATAATTTGTTGAGATGTATCGGCAATTAAAACAGAATTGGTGGTATTGTGTGCTACTAATGCCAAACGCTTTACTTCATCTTCACTTCTTTCCAAAGCAGCTTCTACTTTTTTACGAGAGGTAACATCAAAAATACTACCGTCTAAATAGGTAATATTTTCTTCTACGTCAAAAATGGCTCCACCCCTTTCAAAAACCCAACGCATTTCTTTGTCTTTGTGCAGAATTCGATATTCTAATTCGTATTTGTGTTTATTAGTAATGGCCAGTTCAATGGCAGATTCTACCATTAATAAATCATCTTTAAAAATCAAGTGATTGTATCCACTTTTGCGATTGATAGAAAGTTCGGTACTGGTGTACCCAGTAAGCGCCGCTATCCCATCACTAAAAAATTCTATGGTATAATTATCATCAGCAATAAAACGATACAACACACCAGGAATATGATCTACAAATTTTTGTATTTGTTGATTAAGAATTGTTTTTACATTTTCTGTAAGATCAGACGTTTTGTTAATTACCGATTGGGTGTTAGTAACGTCATGCCCAATCGAAATAATTGCTTCTACTATTCCAGCTTCATTTTTTAAAGCCGAAATTTCCCAGGTAGTCCAAAAATAATCATCCCCTTCAGATGCTTTTCTTACGGTTACCGCTACATGTTTTCCTGGATTTTTAATACATTCTCTGGCAGCATCATTGCACAATTTTACATCATCAGCATAAACTGTTTGAGCAAAATTAAGTTGCGAAAATTCGGTATGGAGATGAGAAAATTTGTATTGAAAGAGTGGGTTTACATATTTGAACCTTCCTCCAAGATCAGTTATGACTACAGAGAAAATCAATGAATTCAATAACTGTTCCGGGAACAGTTGATCTACTTTCAAATGATTCATAAGGTGTGTAGAGTTATCTTGATAAGCAATCGATTTTTATAACAATTGTTTATTTTCGAATTAGATTAAAATGTAAAGTATAAACCTCCTAGAAAATTATCAAATAAAGATACCAACCTAGCCTATAATAGCCTCAATTAAGGCTTAAATACAAGTAAGTTGGTATATAAAAAAAGGCGCTTTTTACAAGGCCTTTAACAAATATGTTTTTCGGCGTTTTATTAAATATCTATTGCTTCGCCATAAGCAGCAGCAGTAGCTTCTTTTAATCCTTCACTCATGGTTGGGTGAGGGTGTACCGCATTTAAAATTTCATGAGCCGTAGTTTCTAATTTACGGGCAACTACAGCTTCGGCAATCATTTCGGTAACGTTCATACCAATCATATGACAACCTAAAAATTCGCCATACTTAGCATCGTAAATTACTTTTACAAAACCATCGGTAGCGCCTGCAGCACTT
>JANOQC010000062.1:0-9344 GCA_031422175.1 Sphingobacteriia bacterium
ATGAAAATGCTCTTGTATATATAGAAGCTGCAAAAAAAATATATGGAACAAAATCTTGGAAAAAAAATGGATTATATAATTTGTATAATGAAATTAATCAACTTCAATTATTTGCTAAGATCGAAAAAATCAATCAACCTAAAAAACCATTTAGGGTATTGATCAATTATCGGAATACCGATTCAGCCTATGGCAGAATCATCAAAATTGATCCGAAGATTTTAACTACTCGTCTAAATTTTTCTAAATCATATTGGCATGCTCTTTCGCTTTTAACACCAGTAGAAAATTTCAACAATGGCTTACCTGCATCATCTGATCATCAGCAACATGCTGCTGAAATAAAAATCAATACATTGCCAACAGGTAGTTACCTGCTCTTATTAAGCTCAGGCAAACAGTTTGATACTAGTACAGATCATTTATCTGCCAATTATTTTAGCGTTTCTAACCTTACTTATTTTAGAGATGGAAATAAGTTTTTTGTGCGTGAGCTGGAGACAGGCAAACCAATTAACGGAGCTTCAGTTAAAATACTTAACAAAGAAAACCAAGGATTGATTGAGTATAACAATGCGATTACGGATGAAAATGGATTATTCATTGTACAAAATCCTAAAAATAAACAACCGGCTTTTTGTTTTGAAATTAAAAAAGGAAAAGACTATTTATTTAGTGGCGAAAGTGAATACCTCACTTATGCAGAAGATATTAATCCTCCCATTGAGTCTGCCAACGATGAAAATATAGAGAAACAAAATAAACAATTGCTCTTTTTCACTGACCGTTCATTGTATCGTCCTGGGCAAATTGTACAATTCAAAGCCATTGGCATTATTAGGGGGAAAATACAAAACGTTAGTAAGCTTTACCCCAATACAAAACCAGTTACCATCTATTTAAAAGATGCTACCCAAAAAAGAATTGATTCGCTTCTATTGACTTTAAATGAGTTTGGTTCCATCAGCGGAAAATTTACACTACCTGTACATTCCCTAACTGGAAATTTTTGGATTGAAGCCCCTTCTTTTAATTATTCAAGTAGTTCTTTCTCTGTTGAAGAATACAAACGTCCCAAATTCACCATATTATTCGATAAACAAAATCGAGTATATCAATTTGATGATTCTGTTTTTGTTGTCGGAAATGCAATGGCATTTGCAGGTAATCCGTTGAACAACACAAAAATAAAATACTCCATTAGTCAGGTTAATTATACTGTAAAACCTTTGGGTAGAAAATCATATCCCTCCAATAATAGAGGCAGTTCAGAATTGATCAACGGAGAAACTACCAGCAATGAAAAGGGAAAATTCGTTATTCCATTTAAAGCTTTTTTAAAACAAGATTTAAAGGAAAAATCAACATCCTATTACTCTGTAGAAGTTTCTGTTACCGATTTAAATGGAGAAACGCATAGCAATCATACAACCATTGTTGCCAGCAATACCCCTCTTCAAGTTCGTATTCAGACTCCTCCAATAGTGGACAGAAAAATATTTCATTCAATTGGAGCAAATACATTTAATGCAATCAATCAAGCTACTCCATCGATCATTAACATTGCCTTATTCAAAGTTGAAACCCCTGCATTTTTACATCGGCAACGGCTTTGGCAAAGACCTGATCAGTTTTTATTATCGGAAAAAGAATACCATCAAACTTTTCCAGATGATGAATACAATAATGAATCAGATCAAAAATACTGGCTATTAAAGAAAATAGTTTTAGCAGATTCAGTGATAAAAAATTCTACACCATTCAACATTAGTATTTCGGATGGAATAATCGAATCCGGACTTTATAAAATAGTAGCCAACTCGAAAGACTCATTTGGAGTTGTTTCAAGCGCAGAGCAATTTGTACAGGTTTATGACGATACAAAAGAAAATATGGGATTAAGGGACTTCCATTTTTTAAATAGTAATACCATTATTGCAAAACCCAATGATACTGCGAGATTTATTACTGGATCGAGTGCTCCAACTATTTATTTAACAAGAAAAATCAATAAAGCCAATGAAACGATTGGAAATTATAGCTATCTAAACAAAGCTGGAATTGAAGAAATGATGATCATCCCAACAGAAAAAGACAGGGGTAATATCATTATCAATGATGCATTTGTATATAAAGGCAGGTTCTATACAAAACAATACAGAGTAGAAGTTCCATGGACCAATAAGCAATTAAAAATTGATTATGGCACTTATAGAAAAATAAATGAGCCAGGCAAACAAGAAGAATGGAGTATTTCTATTACCGGATCGGAAGGTGAATCAAAAGCGGCAGAGTTGCTTACTGGTATGTATGATGCAAGCCTGGATGATCTAAAAAAGCATCAATGGAATAATCCCAATTTATGGAACAGTTTTACTTGGGCAAGTAATTTTGCAAGTTCCCAATTTGGAATGGGTTTTTCAACTGAATATGAACAAGAAAAAAAATTTGTTGAAGAAGAGCCGTATCGCAATTATTCATTAGCTATTTCAGGGTATGATTTATGGACTAGAACTGATATTTATAATCTATTTTGGAGTGAAGATTATTGGAGTGATTTTAACAAGCCACAAAGAAAATCATTTTCTGGCGCTCTCAATGAAACAGTAATTCCAGGAAATGCGAAGGCTTTAAGCATCAGGGGCACCAATACCGTTCGTGAAGAAAGCTATGATAAAGTTTACACTCAAGTAGACTATACAGATTCTTTAACTGGAGTCAGGATAGTAAATGGCAGGATTATTAAAAATCAACAAAATAACATCCCAATTCAAATCAGAAAAAACTTCAAAGAAACAGCATTTTTCTTTCCGCAATTGTATGCTGACAGCTCGGGCAAATATCGTTTTAGTTTTACGCTACCGGATGCTGTTACCAAATGGAAATGGATGAGTTTGGCACATACCAAAGACCTTGCATTTGGATTGAATATGGAAGAGATCATTACACAAAAAACCTTGATGGTTCAACCCAATGCTCCTCGATTTATGCGAGAAGGAGACAATATGGAATTCAGTTCAAAAATTGTGAACCTGAGTAATAAAGAATTAACGGGCACAGTTAGTTTAGCATTGATTGATGCAACAACCAATCGTTCTGTTGATGGTTGGTTTCAAAATGTATTTCCCAATCAATATTTTACTGCTGAAGCTGGGCAATCAGTAGTGGTGAAATTTCCTATTCAAATTCCTTTCAGTTTCAACAAAGCACTTACTTGGAGAATTGTTGCTAAAGCAGGTGACTACAGTGATGGGGAGGAAAATACAATACCCGTAATTACCAATCGACAATTGGTTATAGAAAGCTTACCCATTTTTTTAGAAAAAGATACCACCGTTCAACTAAGCTTTACCAAATTATTGAATAATAATAGTGCCACTGCAACCAATCAATTACTCAGTGTAGAATATACTTCCAATCCTTTGTGGAATGTAGTAAAGGCTCTACCCTACTTGATGGAATCTACCAATGAAAGTACTGATCAATTATTTCATCGATTCTATGCCAATCAACTGGCGACTTTTATTGTTCAAAAAAATCCAATCATACAATCGGTTTTTGAATCATGGCAAAAAGACAGTAGCTCACTCAAAAGCAATCTTGAAAAAAATACTGCACTCAAACAAATATTATTGGCGGAAACACCTTGGGTATTGCAATCAGCCAATGAATCGGATCAACAAAAGCGAATAGCTCAATTATTTGATGCAGCAAAGTTATCTACTGAATCAAATGAATTAATTGAACAATTGAATCAAATACAATTAGAAGATGGTTCATTCCCTTGGTTCAAAGGTGGAAATTCCGACGAATTCATTACCAATACCATTCTAACTGGTTTGGGGAAATTGAAAAGAATTGGCGCAATAGATCCTGGAACCGCTACTCGATTAAGGCCATTGATAGTGAAAGCATTAAACTATTCAGATATCAATATTGAAAGAGATTATCAGTATTTATTAAGGCAGAAGATAGATCTCACCAAACCAGTTCCTAATTATCGCCAATTGAATTATTTATTCATGCGTAGTTTTTATGGTGATGTTTCATTGAAATTTCCGAATGCCCAACAACATTTTTATCAACAAAGCAAAGCCAATTGGAATAAGCTAAACAACTATTTGAAAGGAATGCTTGCATTAATTACAAGCAGAAATAATGAAAGGGCTTGGGCAGTAAAAAATATTTTACCATCACTATTAGAAAATACCATCATTAATAGCAAACAAGGTATGTATTGGAAGAATACCTTTACCAATTACTGGTACCAAAACCCTATTGAGTTTCAAAGTATGATGATCAACTGCTTTAGTGAAATCAATCAAGAAGAAAAAAACAATCGATACAGTACTTCTATTAATAGTATGAGAACATGGTTGATACTGAACAAACAAACCAATCATTGGAAAACCAGTACAGCAACTGCAGAAGCTTGTTATGCATTACTTGTAAATGGTTCATCTGGAATGAATGCACTCAACAACAAAAAGCAGGTTCAAATTAGAATGGGCAATCTTTTAATTAATAACGTCAATGAGAAAACGGTTGCCGGCACTGGGTATTTTCAAAAAACAATTGAAGGAGAGAAAATTGTTTCTGAAATGGGTAATATTCAATTAACAGTAACTGAACCTAACAAAATGGGCAACCAAAATCAACCAAGCTATGGTGCTGTTTATTGGCAGTTTATAGAAGATTTGGATAAAATCAACTCAGCAGTTGGTCCACTATCAGTTACCAAACAAATATTTGTTGAACGTTTCATTGAAAATAAAAAAATCTTAGTATTATTAAATGACAATGATGAAATTCAATTAGGCCAAAAATTAGTAGTTCAATTAAAAATACAATCAGATAGAGACATGGAATATATTCATGTAAAAGACCTAAGAGCAGCTGCAATGGAGCCTTTAAATGTATTGAGCGGATACAAATGGGAAAATAGATTGGCCTATTATGAAAGCACCAAAGATGTAAGCAGCAATTTTTATATTTCCAATTTATCTAAAGGAAATTATACTTTGAGTTACGAAATGAATGCTACACAAATAGGCATTTTTTCTGTAGGAATTGCTTCTATGCAAAGTATTTATGCACCAGAATTTAATAGTCATTCAAATGGAATAAAAATTAGAATCAAAGAATGATCAAGGTAGACTATATCATAGTAGGCCAAGGAATCAGTGGCAGCTTTCTCAGTTGGAATCTGGCAAAAGTAGGCAAGCAGGTGCTAGTGATCGATCAATCTATACCCCACACTGCTTCTAAAGTAGCAAGTGGTGTGATTAATCCTGTTACTGGGAGAAGAATTGTACAAACATGGGAGATTGAAACCCTTATGCCCTTTGCGGTTGAAGCATATATGCAATTAGGTAATGAGTTAGGTGTAACATTAATTAATCAATGCAATGTGCTCGACTTTCATGCTACAGCTCAGATGAAATTGGCATTCGATGATCGACTATCAAACGATAATATTTATTTACGCAACCCATTAAATCCCGATCAGTGGAACGATTATTTTAATCCAAATTTTGGAATTGGAGAAATCAATCCTTGTTGGTTGGTAGATATTCATGCTTTACTAAATGGATGGAGAAAAAAATTAGTGGAAAGTTATTTATTACTCGAAGAAAAGTTTGAATTTTCCGATTGTATTATTGGTGCTAATCATGTTGAGTATAAAAATTTTCGAGCTCAAAAAATTATTTTCTGCGATGGTATTGCTGGTTTTGAAAATCCCTATTTTCAATTACTACCTTATGCTGTCAATAAAGGGGAAGCAATTATTGCATCTATATCAGGGCTTCCTAACAACCATATATTCAAACAAGGAATCAGTATAGTACCTTGGAAAGAAGGCTTGTTTTGGATCGGCTCTTCCTATGAATGGAATTATACCAATTTGGAACCCACAGCTGCATTTAAATTAAAAGTAGAACAACAATTAAGTAATTGGTTAAAACTACCGTATTCAATTGAAGACCATTTTGCTTCGGTTAGACCGGCCAATCTAGAAAGAAGGCCGTTTGTAGGATTACATCCAGTTCATCAATCTGTTGGCATTCTGAATGGTATGGGATCCAAGGGTTGCAGCCTCTCCCCGTATTTTGCCCATTCATTTACTAAGTATCTTCTAGAAAATTTACCCTTACATCCATTAGCAGATGTACAACGGTTCAGCAAAATTTTAAGCAGATAATTGATCACAAAAAATTAATATTGCATATTATTTTATAAACCGATAAATATGGGTCAAGCTCCAGCCTCCATTACAACCATTAAGAATTCTGAAACTAAAGAAACCTATGCCATTCCAGTTCAGTTTAGAAAGATGGAGAACTTGCATATTGTATTCTGGTTATTCAAAGATTTAGCCTGGTGTATGAGCTTCAGATGGCTTGGGATAATCATGATAATTCCAACTATTATTATCTCTATGTTGATCGCTTACAGGACCCGCAAGTATATGTCGGAATTATTACATAATCTGGCAATCACCGTTTGGATTTCAGCCAACTCTTATTGGATGATTAGTGAATTTTTCCATTTTGATACATTAGAATTTGGATATGGCTTTACTTATAAACATTTAGCATTAATCCCTTTTACTATTGGAATTCTTTTGTTGGCTTTTTACTACTTAATTTGGAAACCAAAACACAAAGAAGAAGATTAATAACTCATTATATATTTAACTATGAAATCAACAATTTTGGTAATTTTTTGCTCCCACGTTATTCTTTTGTTAGCATCCTGTGAGCCTAAAAAAAATGAAGACATTACCCAAGAAGTAAATAAAAACGGCTCAATTGAAACTGCAGTTGAAATTCAGCATTTAGACAGCTTAAATGACCTACTAATTACTTCGCATAAAGTTTGGGTAAAAAATATTCTAACAAAGCAAATTATATTTAACGATACAATTCCATCTTTAGGAAAAACACCAACTGTTGCAGAAAACAAAGACGGCAAAAAAAAGAATATGAATATCAATAAAGAATACGAAATTTTTATTACAGTAAAATAATTATAGAGTGAAAAAAACGAAAGCTATTAAACTGGTTTTGATTACTGCAACATTGGCTGCTTGTAATCAACCAGAAAAAAAAGACTGGGATAACAATAGTAAAGTTCATATGCGCAGCGATACATCTGCTCCTTACACAAGAGTGCAACATCATGGAGCCGGAATAGGAACGGCTTTGCTTTGGTTTTATGCATTTAGACCGATGGGTAATTTTAATAATAATCAATACCAGCGGGCGGGGTATTATTCAGGAGGAATTTCAAAGAGTTCTAATATTGGTAATAATAATTTTAAAGGAGCAGTAAGCAGAGGTGGATTTGGCAGAAGTGGCTATTCAGTAAGTAGTTAAATTAAGAAGCAAATACAAATGAATAGAAATACAATTGTTCCTAGAAATAACTGGCAAAAAGCAGTAGAAAAATTAGGTTTTGGTTTTCATACTACTGACATCCCTTATTGGGATGAGTCGGTTTACTATTCATTTGAATCATCGGAAATAAATTCAATCGAAAAAGCTACTAACGAGCTTTGGGAAATGAGCTTGAAAGTTGTACAATATGTGATTGATCAAAAACTATATGCCACATTTGCAATACAAGAGTCCATCATTCCATTAATTGAAAAAAGTTGGGAGCAGGATCATCCAGCCATTTATGGGAGATTTGACTTTTGTATAAAAAATAATCAAATTAAATTATTGGAATTCAATGCTGATACTCCTACTAGTTTATACGAAGCAAGCATTGTTCAATGGTTTTGGCTACAAGACTTTAATCAATCTAAAGATCAATTTAATAGCATTCATGAAAAACTTATTGCCTATTGGACTTTTCTAAAAAAATTCTTACACAATAATTCACTACATTTTACTTGTTTGAAAAATACTTTAGAAGATTTAACCAATACAGAGTATATGCGGGATTGTGCTATACAGGCAGGCCTTGATACAAAACTCATTTACATTGATGATATAGGTTGGGATGAAAATATTGAACATTTTGTAGATTTAGAAGATACACCCATTCAAAATATTTTTAAATTGTATCCATGGGAATGGTTGATGAATGAATCTTTTGGTGCAAATATTTTGAAAGCAACAAATGATCCATACTGGATAGAACCTGCTTGGAAAATGATTTTATCCAATAAATCTATATTACCAATTTTATGGCAGTTATTCCCCAATCACCCATTACTATTGCCAGCATTTTTTGAACCCAATGGTTTAACTGAATTTGTAAAAAAACCAAAACTCAGTAGAGAAGGAGCCAATATTGAATTGATTGAATCAGGCATTTCACTAAGTAAAACATCAGGTGAGTATGGCGAAGAAGGGTATATCTATCAAGCACTATTTACTTTACCTGAATTTGATGGAAACTTTCCGGTTATTGGAAGTTGGGTTATTGGTCAAGAATCTGCAGGGATAGGAATACGTGAAGCGGATGGATTAATCACTAATAACAAAAGTAGATTTGTTCCACATCTCATTAATTAAACAAACCCCATTCATCTTCATAAGTATCTTTTTGAAAAGTAGATACCCATTGTTTGTATAATTCCCGGAACCTAACCAATGCTTCTTCAATTACTTTTTTATGTGCATCATCGGCCCAGCCCATTAAAACTGCGAATCCGATTTGTTCCATCATTTGCTTGCAATTGGTTCGAATATTAGAAGCATTTTCCATTTTTAAAATATATAGATCCATACTTATAGCACCAATTATTTTTGGTGCAACAATCATTAGATTTTCGTAGATCAAAGCCTTAGTAGATGCAGGATGAGTTTCTTCTCCGTCGTCTGCTAAGTTTTCTGCAAACGCAATTACTAAACCAAAAACTTCTCTCCATTGCTTATACATTGCCTTGGCAATTGCTTTAACAGGACCTCTTCGCCATTCTTCACCTGCATCATCAGGGCCAACCTTGTAACGGCTATCATCCCATTCAGGTAAATAATTGAGTTCATTTAAATCCATTTTTCGAAGATAAGTGAATCCTTTTTTATCCTTTCAAATTATTTCATTTCCAATTTCAAAAATCGAGCTGTATGACTGGTTTTATGTTTGATCATTTCTTCTGGGGTTCCTTCAAATAATATTTGCCCACCACCATCACCGCCTTCTGGCCCTATATCAATCACATGATCAGCCACTTTTACAACATCTAAATTGTGTTCAATTACTAAAACTGAATTTCCTCTATTCACAATTTTAGCCAAGACATCTAATAAATGTTGAATGTCCTGAAAATGCAGGCCTGTAGTAGGTTCATCTAAAACATAAAACCAGTCATACAGCTCGATTTTTGA
>JANOQC010000063.1:0-3378 GCA_031422175.1 Sphingobacteriia bacterium
TGAAACATAATTTTCTCTTCATTTTCAACTACATCTTTTGCAATTGCTTTTACTTCATCGTAATTCCCTTTCTGAATTTCTTCATTCATTTCTCCCAACAACTCCTTATTTACTTCAGAAAAATTGTTTACAAAATTCAAAGGGTTCTGAATTTCATGCGCAATGCCTGCAGTGAGTTCTCCCAACGAAGCCATTTTTTCGGATTGAATGAGTTGAGATTGGGTGGACTTTAAATCATCCAATGTTTTCTCTAACACAAGATTTGCTTTCTTCTTAAATCGGAACCTTTGATAAATAACTCCTGCAACCAGCAGTAACAAAGCGGCTATACCAATTAAAAAATTACGGGAGAGTGAAGCAACCTTGTTTTGGTTTTCCAAGCTAGCAATAGAGCGTTCGTTTTCATTCATCTGCTGCTCTGCCTCAAAGCTAATGGACCGGTATTTTTCCTGGTCGGCAATCAAGCTGTCTTGTTTAGCTAGGAATAAGGAATAGGTTTCAGCGGCTTTAGTGCCATTACCCATTTTCGTATACAGTTCCGCTATCAACCTATAGTCTCTAAGTATTTCAACTCGGTTATTCAACAACCTTGAAATATCCTGAAAAAGAAAATCAATGGCTTCTTTTAATCTACCTTGCTTAATACGGAGCTGGGCAAAGTAGAAATCCGGAGCGAGCGTTCCAGCTGCTGCATTTACCTGAATTTTATTTATGCTGATTAACTCTTTGCATTGCTTCAACATATCTTCTGCCTCTGCTAATGCTCCTGACTGAATTTTTAATTGGACTTCAGTTTGGAGTATCTGTACTTTTGAGTCTGGCCTTTTGTCTAATGTGTCTTTTTTAGCCAATTCTATGAAATAACCAGCGCTGTCCAATTGGTTTTTCATCAGCATTGCATTAGCCATTCTTATTGATATAACATTAAAGCCAGTTCCTCGATTAAGGTTATAATCGTTTGTGATTCGATTGAATTTCAAGCACTCATCTAGGTTGTTTTTCAAAAGAAAATAATATCCAAGTACTCCTATATGGTTGAACCAAGATGAACTATTTTTTGATGTATCAATATAGCTGATCGACTTTTTTATATTATAAATTGCAAAATCAATCAGGCCAGAGATTCTATGAAAACCACCCAATACAAAATAGCATTGTGCAATGCATACAGAGTCATTTTTGATTTTGTATTCGTTTAACTTTTTTGTGTAATACTGAAAACCATCTTCCAGCCTGTTGGAATTTCTGAATGGAAATCGAAGCGCAATAAAATAACTGGATTTTATTCTTGATGCCTCTGGCGTATTGATTTTATCTAATTGCTCAATTTGCTGCTTGCCATAGTTGATAGCTTTGTCAACATCTGATTGGATGAGGCTAGACAAGATGCGAAACTTTACATTATGCCATTCTTGTTTGTTTTCCCAACTTTTATAACCTTTTAAAGCAGTTTCTATTTGGGCAATTTGGCTATCGCTTAAGGATACTCCATTTAGCATAGAACCAGCCTTACCGAAACTGACAGAGTCCAGCTTGCTTGCTGCAAAACTCTTGTTGAGATACATGATAGCAGAATCTACTTTGTCTTGTTGTGCTATTAATATATTAGTACACATCGTAAACAAACAGATTGTTATTAATTTAAACTTCTTTTGCTTTTTCATAAATTAATTATTCCAAGGTTTTACAATAGTTCCATCAGTTCTTTTTTGTTCTTGTTTTCCGCCGTATATTAATTGAGCAATTATTTTTTTTGTATTTATGGCTTTGAAATAATCGAGCCCTTTAAATGCATCTTGAGCAATAGTTTCTCCAGCCTTTAATTCAGTAGCTGTTAAAGAAGGGCCATTATCTTGTAATACATCTACTTCATTGCCTGTTTTATCTCGCCAAAAAAATAAATTATCTAATTCACCATTATTATATCGCTCTTTTAAAAATTCGATTACCATCATATTTTCAAACAAAGCTCCTTTGGCCGAATGAGTTAGAATTTGTTTTGAATCATTAATGCCTAATAAAGAACAAGCCAATCCTGTATCATAGAAATAAAGCTTTGGAGATTTAATAATTCTCTTGTTGAAATTATTATAATAGGGTTTTAACAAATAAATTATGTAACTGCTTTGCAAAACACTCAACCATGCTGCTATCGTTTTTTGATCAACGCCACAATCATTTGATAAAGAAGTGAGATTTAGTATTTGACCGGTTCTGCCTGCGCAAAGACGAATCAGTTTAGTAAATAGCGAAAGATTATTTATATTTTTTATCAATCTAACATCCCTTTCTACATAAGTACTGATATAGTTAGGGTACCAATCTGATGGTGCTAATTTTTTGGCTATTACCTCGGGATAACTACCCTGGTATATATGAAAAGAATAATTTGCTTTTAACTTATTAGCGGAATTAATCTCTTTTAAAGACAAAGGCAATAACTGTAGATAGGCAACACGTCCTGATAATGTTTGTGTTATGTTTTCTAGAAGTAAAAAATTATTAGACCCTGTTAATATAAATAGTCCACGCTTTTTAGTTTCATCTAATATTTGCTGTAAATAAGAAAACAGATGAGGTGCGCGCTGTACTTCATCTAAAATTGCTCCATTTTTAAACTGTCCCAAAAACCCCCTTGGATCTGTTTGAGCAAATTCGAGCATGTCAGGATTTTCTAAAGAGACATATGGCTTAGTTGGAAATACTTTTCTACACAATGTAGTTTTACCACTTTGTCTTGGTCCAACTACCGCAACACTCCTAAATGTTTTTGATAGTTTAATAAGTCTTTCTTCTGCAATTCGATTTATCATGTGATAAATTTAATATTAATTTGGACAAATACGGAATTTAATTCCTGATTTGTCCAAATGCATTCCTGAACTAAATTGGTAGCGCTATAATAAAAGTGCTTCCTTCTCCCTCCTTCGTATCTACTTTAAGTTCTCCTCCATGTGCCTTGACAATATCATAACTCAAACTCAATCCCAATCCGGTTCCCTGTCCTGTTGGTTTGGTAGTAAAGAAGGGTTGAAAGATTTTGTCGAGGATTTTTTGAGGGATGCCGTTGCCGTTGTCTTTTACAGAGATCAACACCCCCCTGCCCCCTGAAGGGGGAGTAATTAATTTTGTACTAACCCAAACAGTAGGTTCATAATTTTGCGATGCATTTATAGCACCCCCTTTAGGGGGAAGGGGGGTGGAGGGGTGGGGGGTCTTTGCTTTTTCATTCACAACATAGAAAGCATTCGTAATCAAATTCAAAACAACCCTTCCAATATCCTGCGGAATGATATTAATTTTGCCAATTGATTTATCAAAATCTGTTTTTATAGTTGCATTGAAAGTGTTGTCTTTTGCTCTAAGTCCATGATAACA
>JANOQC010000064.1:0-5710 GCA_031422175.1 Sphingobacteriia bacterium
TATTTAAGAATGCAGTAATTGCACAACAAATTTATCATCGTTTTAAACAAGGTCATAGCTCGGATGAAAGATTCGGTGCTTTATTGCCGATGATTCAATTATTAGGAGAGAAAGCCGAAAAAAATATATAATGATCTTACACTAAAACCCATCCTTCCTTCTGTACATTCCTCCCCGCCAATTGAAACGAGTTGATTGATATTGTTCGTAAGATTTTTGTACATAATAGCCCAACTCTAAATCGTTAAGTTGATGCACCAATTCAGAACTAGGTCTGTAACGAACCATGAATGTATCTAATTCTGGGGATTGCAATTTAGTGATCTTTCTTACAAGGGCCTTACTGAATCTACTATTCACATATTTTTCATTCTCCTGTTCAATTAACCTTTTTTGCAAAGCCAAAATACTTGCATTGCGTTTGAAACGGAACATATTGATGATCTCATTTACATCAAATCCTACAGCAGTTCCCGGATTATAGGTGCTTAGTGGTTTAACGATACCCAATGATGGCTTTCTGAAATTAAATATCTTGGCATAGTCTTGCCGATTCATCATAGAATCGTATCGGTAATAATTATTGCGCACTTTTACTTCGGGCAATTGTGCGGAATAAACATGAATCATTACATTGAAATTATCCAAATTACTAATGGTATCAATCGGATACTTCATAGTAGATTTTCCAATCAATGAAAACCAAATTGAATCAGTTGTTTTTACAGTGAGTAAATACCTCCCAGTAGAATCAGTAATAGTTCCTCTACCTGAAGTGCTTTGTACAGCAACTGCTTCTAATGGTCTTCTTGCTGAAATATCATATACAGTTCCGCTAATTGTAGTGAATTGTGCATTGAGTTCACCCAACAATACTGCATTCACCAGTACCAATAATAACAAATGAATGCGTAGCTTTTTCCTCAATGGCCTTAATTAATTTGTAATATTAAAGCAGCAAGAGCAGAGTACCATCTTTTGTAAAGGAATTAACGCCTTTTTTGCACTTAAAACTTATGCCCTAGAATATAAGGCAACATTTTTCGCCAAGTAGGCCAATCATGGGTAATATCAGCACCCCAAACGTCTAAATCATTCCAGATTCCCTTATTAAACAATACTGTTGAGAATCTTTTAGAAGCTTCTGGATCTTCGTAGGAGCCACTTCCAGTATAAATATGAATATGATGGCTGGCTCTAATTTTATCCAAATACCATTCGTCGGATAAATTAGGTACATAATGTTCGGGGCTATTAAAATAAACTTGGTCATCCCAAAAACCATCAGTGTATTCTGTTAAATTATATACACCACTCATGCTGATGGCACCGTTAATAATATCAGGACGTTTTAAAAATAAATTCATGGCATGCAAAGCACCAAAACTGGCGCCACAAGTATAAATCATTGTTTGATCGCTGGTATTGGTACGAATAAAAGGAACCACTTCATTGAATACATATTCATTGAATTGATTTTGACGAATGGCTTTGTGTGCTGGAATCATTTCTTTATTCATCCAACTTTCTTTGTTCATACTATCGATACTAAATACCCGAATTTTTCCTGCATCAATTAAAGGAGTCAATGCATCGAGCATTTGAAAACGCTCATATTCCAAATAATCTGCTGCTGCAGTTGGAATTAACAAAACCACTAAACCATAATGGCCATAAGATACAATAGGCATCTCTTTATCGAGTGCGGGGCTAAACCAAGATGATAATTGTTTATTCATTGTTTAATTTTAGCTTTTTATTTAATTGAATGCCTAAAAAATTGTACGCTATTCAATACATAATTTTTTAATTTCTTTCCAGAGATCCCTAAAGCATTGTGCTGCATAACTGCTTGCAGCAAAGGTTTCGAGAGGAGATTCATTGATGCCCATTTTTTCTACATCACTTAAATAAGGTATATAATTTTTAAAAAATAATTTGTCTTTATAAAAGTCATTGATTGTTTCGTGGTGTAGATTTTTTCGGTGATCAACCATACTAAAGAAGCATTTTAATTTAGTAATGTCCACTTCATTTTCTTTGCAATAGCTTAATACCGATTCGAATGAACGTATTGATAAAGTGGTAGGAATATTGGGCATTAATATCCAATCAGCACCATAAAAAATAGAATCGTGTAAAATTGAAATGCCTGGAGGGCAATCTAAAAAAACAATATCATATTCATTTTTTACAGCAGAAAGTATGGATGCAATCTTTTTCTTAGATTGTTTTATTTCATTCAATAATACATCTGCATGACGTGCAGATAAATCAGCAGGAATAATATCTAAGTTTTCATAATCTGAATGTTGGATAGCTTCGGCTAAACCTATTTCACTATTTAATATTTTTTTGGCTTCGTTTTTAATGGTTGTATTTACACCTAAATAAAAAGAAGAAGATCCTTGAGGATCTAAATCCCAAACCAATGTTTTGAATCCTTCTTTTGCAGCCAAATAGGCCAAGTTGATGGTAGCGGCAGTTTTTCCGACTCCCCCTTTTAAATTGTACAATGCAATGGTAACCATGATAACTATTTTTGTGTAGAGAAAGATAGTAAAATTACAATAAGGCACCCAATAAAAGGCAACCTAATACAATAAAAGGGGCTGGAATATGATTGAGTTTTAGTAAAGTAAAAGTGGCCCCTACTATAAAAATATCCCAAAGTGCAGTAGTCCAATTTCCATCAAACAATGGGAATAATATATTGTCTTTTATTAAATAGGCAGTTGCTCCAGCCATAATTCCTACCACAGCAGCATTGATTCCTTCTAAGGACCGATAAATGACCGCATACTTTTTTAAATTATGCCAAACAGGAAAAAAGAATAACACCAATAATGCACTGGGTAAGAAAATGGCGATTGCTCCGATTATACAACCCAATAATTGCATCATCGACCCTTGCTCTCTCAATGCCATTCCACCAGTAAATGCGCCAATAGAAAATACTGGGCCAGGAATAGCTCTAACCATTCCCGATCCGGTCAAAAAATCTTGTCTTCCTATTTTCAAAACATCTCTACCGGTTGATTGAATACGTTTTGTTTCTGGGCGTGTTACATATTGCTCATACATCAATGGCATTAAAACATCTCCACCTCCAAATACCAAACTGCCAAAACGATAATTATTTTCAAATACGTTGATGATTTTTTGATTGCTCCATTTATTTTTTGTGGCCGTTTCAGATAGATAACCGGCTATAGCAAACAAAGATAAAAAAATGAGCATATTACCCCATTTGATTTGTTTAGGGCGCGTTTCTTTTTGAGGAATTCGCTTCTCACTAAAATTGGTGGCAAAGCCAGCCGACAAAATCAATACAGGAAAAATCCAAGGTGTTTTAAAGGCAAGAAATGTAGCAATTGTAGCTACAATCATGATAGTTCTTGTGATGGTGTTGTGTATAGATAATCCGAATGTTCTAAAAGAAGAATAGGCAATAAAACCAATTGCCATTGGTTGAATAAACTGAAATACAGCTGCTTTTTTTTGTGTATCTGCAAAGTAATCCAATAAAAAAGAAAGACCTGTCATAATGATGCATGCAGGTAAAACCCAAATCAATAAAGTGAGTAATGCCAAGCCAAGCCCACCCCGCTTAAAACCAATAAGAGTAAGTGTTTGCGTAGATGAAGCGCCAGGTAATAACTGACAGAACCCATTGTATTCCATCAATTCAGTTTCTGTAATATCTCGTCTATGTTGCACAAAAGTTTTCATCATCATACCCATATGACCTTGAGGTCCGCCAAATGCGGTTAAACTATGCAAAAACACTGCACGCAAAAAAGGTATATGCCGATGAATGATCATTTTTTTAGTCCAATCTCTCGTAAGCGTTCATCCAAATATTCACCAGCTGTTGCATCGGGATATATTTTAGGGTGTTCGCTATCAATACAACTATCCAAACATGCCAAACTCATTTCACTTCTTGGATGTAAAAAGAAAGGCATTGAAAAACGGCTGGTATGCCATAATTCACGAGCAGGATTTACAACACGATGTGTAGTGCTTCTTAATTTATTATTGGTTAAACGTTGCAACATATCGCCCACATTTACTACAATTTGTTCTGGTAAAGAAGTAACATTAACCCATTCCCCTTGTTTGGTTAATATTTGCAAACCATCAGCAGAAGCCCCAACCAAAAGTGTAATTAGGTTAATATCTTCATGCTGTTCTGCACGAATAGCCGATTTGGGCTCTTGAGTTATTGGAGGATAATGAATACAACGCAGAATAGAATTGCCATTTTGTACATATTGATCAAAATAATATTCATCTAATTTCAAGTATAAAGCAATTGCTTGCAATAATGATTTACCGCTTTTCTCGAAATTGCGATAGGCATTATATAGTGTTTGATTAAATGGTGCTATTTCGGGCACAGATACATTGGGAGGATATTCCGATTGAATGGGGTCATTGTCTTCCACAGTTTGCCCATATTGAAAAAACTCTTTTAAATCGGGGGCTTCACTACCTTTTGCATGTTCTCTCCCAAAACTGGTATAACCTCTTTGACCTGCTAAACCCGGTATTTCAAATTTTAATTTTTTTTCTAAGGGCATAGAAAAAAACTGTTGCACATATTCATATTGATGAGCAATTAACTCGTCTGGAACACCATGGTTTTTAACTGCAACAAATCCTACTTCCTCATAGGCTTTTCCGAGTTGCTCAACAAATGCTGCTTTTTGAGCAAGCGTTCCATTGGTAAAATCCGCTAAATCAACTACTGGGATGGCCATTGCTAATCGTTTTAAGTTAAAGAATGAAATAAAGGGTAAATTACGAAACTCACTCCAAATAGTTGTATTAGTGAATAAAATTGCTATTTGGTTAATTTTTATCAACTTTAAATATGAACCGAATTGTAAGTGTTGGTATGCTGATATTGCTCATTAGCTGCTGTTTCAGTTGTAGTAAGGCAACATATGTTAATACACAATCATTTTCCAAAGAGTTGCTCAACGAGAAACCCAATTATAGCGATCTATATAATTGGGCAGCACATCCAAACAAAAACGATCCTTCGGATAGTGTGCCCAAAGATATTCTGAACACTTACCGTAATGACTCTACAATTGATGTGTTTTTTATTCATCCCACATCATACGTTGATCAAACAAGACCATTAGGCTGGAACGCACCAATATCTGATATGTCCATCAATCAAAAAACAGATAATGGAAGCATCCTATTTCAAGCAAGTATTTTTAATGAAGTAGGAAGGGTTTTTGCACCTCGTTATCGTCAAGCTAATCTCTCTTCATATTTTTCTAAAACTTCAGAAGACAGCAGCAATGCAATGGCTGCTTTTGAATTAGCATATCAAGATATTAAATTGGCATTTGAATTTTATTTAGCCAACAACAATAATGGGAGGCCGATTATTATTGCGGCACATAGCCAGGGCAGTACACATGGAAAAAGATTGTTTAAAGAATTTTTTGAAAATAATAATTTAAAAAACAGATTAGTAGTTGCCTATTTAGTAGGTATGCCAATTGAAAAGGATTATTTTAAAAATATTAAAGGATGTGAAACACCTATTCAAACAGGTTGTATTTGTAGTTGGCGAACTTATAAGGAAGGCTACAAGCCGCCATTTGTTCAAAAAGAAACTTTTAAAGCAATAGTAACTAACCCTCTTACTTGGGATTCTAGCAAACCGTTTGCCACAAGGGATTTG
>JANOQC010000065.1:0-3423 GCA_031422175.1 Sphingobacteriia bacterium
CAATATCATGAACAGGTACACTATAGGGTAAGCCTTTATTCCACATCATACTCGTAGCTCCACCATCAATGCTAACATACAATCCTCCATCAGTGCCAACATAAATAATGTCTTGATCTACTAAGTCTTCTTTTACCACATTAACTGGTTCAGCAGGTAAATCTTTTGTAATCTGCTTCCAGTTAGCACCATAATCATCACTCACATAAACATAGGCATTGAAATGATCGTTTCTATACCCATTCAACGAAAGATAAACTCGTCCTTCTTTAAATGCACTTGCAGTTACTCTACTCACATATAGGCCTTTGGGCAATTGTTTGTTATTAAGTTGGGTCCATGTATATCCGCCATCTTTTGTTACATGGATATTTCCATCATCAGTTCCTGTATAAATTAATCCAAAACGCAAAGGGCTTTCACTCATAGTGCTCAAAGTACCAAATGGAACATCGCCCTGTGTTGGGTTAGTAGTTAAATCTCCACTCATGGTAACAGAACTATCCCCTTTATTGAAAGATCTATGAAATTTATTACTTCCGTAATAAAAAACATCCTGATTATGCCTACTGATTAATATAGGAGATTGCCAATTGTAACGCAAAGCCGTTTCTCCTAAATCTCTAGCAGGACGAACTGATTTTCCTCGTTGGAAATTAGCAACAGGAGTACCTAGCACTTGTCTGGAATAAGCCCCGAATTGTGAACCACTATACACCGTTTTATTGTCTCTCCAATCTACTTGAACTTGCATCCCATCTCCACCTCCAATTCCTTTATAAGGATTTTCTCCATTATCGGTCCAATCTAAATTCATCACAGCTTTACTAGATCCGTACCAAGTGCCATTGTCTTGTAAACCTCCGTAAACATTATATGGAGTGGCCATATCTACTGCAATACCATAAAATTGCCCAACTGCTGGTGTATTGGCCTTAAACCAATGGGCTCCATTATCGTAAGTAATATTGGCACCACCATCATTGCCATTGATCATATGGGTTTCTTTATTAGGGTTGATCCACATTACATGATGATCGGAATGTACATTTTCGCCACCAATTGATTTAAACGTTTTGCCAGCATCAAGGCTCATTTGCAAACCAACTCCAGTTAAAACAATTTTATTTTCATTAGAAGGGCTTACAAATACTTTTCCAAAATAATATCCATAAGTGCTATAAATGCCAATCGGATCTTTATTTGTTTTTACCCATGTTTTACCAGCATCTTCACTGCGATATAATTCACAACCAATAATGGGTGTTTCAAACAAAGCGGTATTGGCATCAAATAAAAAATCATAAATAGCGGTAGGTGGTAATTTATCCGACTGTACCATTTCTTTTAAATTGGCAGCAGTATATTTTGCAGGAATACCACTCCTAGTAGATTTTACAAATGAATTGAGTTTTTTATCATCCAAAGCGGCAAAATGTTCTTTGGAAAGTGCTTTGAAATCGGCCAATACATAACGAGTAGAATCAGCCGTTAAAGCAGTTGTTGAAGCAGTTTTTCTGAAATTATTATCTACAACTGCATAAACAATATTAGGCTTTGATGGGTAAACAGCTAATCCAATTCTTCCAACTCCATCCCCTGAAGGAAAACCACTGGAAGCAGTTGAAATTAATTCCCAATTATCTCCACCATTGGTACTTTTATAGATGCCACTTGTTTTACCGCTTTCTTCGAAATTCCAAGCCCTTCTTGTTTTATACCACATAGCAGCATATAGTTCACTAGGGTTTGAAGGATTTAGATCGATATCAACACAACCAGTGTTTTCATCTACATATAATGTTTGTTTCCAGCTTGCACCACCATCTGTTGTTTTGTACACGCCACGTTCTTTATTGGAGGAATACAAATGCCCCAATGCAGCTACCCAAGCTGTATTTGCATCGGATGGATGCAATTGAATTTTACCAATATGATGACTTTCGGGTAAACCGAGCCATTGCCATGTTTTACCATTATCAGCAGATTTATAAACTCCCATTCCAGCATAAGTTGATCTACTAGCATTTACTTCACCAGAACCTACCCATATAATTTTATTGGCCCAATTCACAGCAACATCGCCTATGGTAATAATATCGGCAGAATCAAAAACAGGCACAAAGCTCTGACCATTATTTACAGTGTGCCAAAGGCCGCCAGTAGCATACGCTACATAAAAATCAGTGGGGTCAGTAGGATTTACATCAAGGTCTACAACCCTTCCACTCATTACATTGGGTCCGACATTTCGGAACCCCGAAGAATTAGCTATCGAATTCTGTTGGAGTAATTTACGTTGATCGATACTTTTCAGTCGATCATTGGCATTTGTTGGTTTTACTTGGGCTAATATTTGGCTACAAGCAAGAATTAACAAGAAAGAAAAGATTTTTCTCATGGCAGTTATGTATTTTCGGAAACCGAATGTAAGTAATATGCGCTTTCTTTTGCTATCAATACTCCTTTTTTTCTCCCTTCATACATATAGCCAATGTAAAACATTCAAATTATCGGCTAGTGGAGATACACTTAACTGTAGTGATATGAAAGGAATGAAACAGGGCAAATGGATTAACAGATACCCTAAACTAAGGGGTGAGCCGGGTTACGACGAGGAAGGGGAATATAAAAATGATCGCAAAGAAGGTATGTGGCGAACGTATAATTTGATGGGCGACATGCTGGCACAAGAAAATTTTAAATGGGGCAATAAAAATACAAAATGCTACTATTTTACCCTTGCAGGATTAGAGCACGAAGAAAGTTGGAGAGCAGTGAACCCCGAAAAAGGTTTTGACACCATTGATGTTCAGGACTTAAGAGACCCCAATAAATACGAAAAAGTAATTGTACAAACAGACGGAACATCTTTAAAACATGGCATTTGGAAATACTATATACCAGGCACAGGCAGTGTAGTGGAAACACAGGAGTATTTCATGAATAAATTAAAAAATCCTGAGGATGAATTAAATAACTTATTTAAGGACTCTAAACTACCTATATCTACTAAGAAAGATAGTACAGTAATTAATAACAATAAGCCCAAAGAAGTACTAGAATTCGAAAAGAAAAATCAGAAGAAAACAAAACCAAAATCAGGAAAAACAATTCAGGATCATAACTAGATATCAGCTATTTTAATACCCAAAGGTTTAATTATTTGATTGATTGATTTCATTAGACCCATTGACTTTTTTAATTTTCTAGCATACGCACATGGTATTGAAGAATACTTATTATAACCGTTAATTAAAACCAACTGACAATATTCATTCAACAATTGTTGGAGTATTGGAAAGTCAACTAAATCAAATCGGTTCTGATGACGAGACAATAAATTAGGGTTCTCTAAAGAGAACCCACTAATATGGAAAAAAAGTAAAGGGCAATCAGCATTAATTAAATATTTGCCTTCAT
>JANOQC010000066.1:0-2764 GCA_031422175.1 Sphingobacteriia bacterium
ATGTTTAAAATCTCTGATAACATTTCTGCTTTAAATGCCAAATCTTCGGAATAAGGAACTTCACCTGAATAAATATTTAAAATAAAACTCTTTTGCTCTTTACCCTTATAAACAATAAAGTCTTTTGCACCTTTTGCAACCCTTACTCCATTATCCCCAATTTTGCCAATACCACCTTTAGAAGGTAAACTTCCGATATAAGTTGCTAATAATGGCTTCATCGCTTCAACATCAATATTGCCAACCATGATGAATGTAAAATCGTTAGCATCAGAAGTAAGCTCTTTATAAATGGCTACTGATCTTTCAAAATTGATTTTATCATAATTTGAAGGCTTTGGAATTTGTGTAGGAGCTAATGGGTTCCCATCATATAAAACCTTATAAACAGAATCTAAGAATGCAAATTGAGGGTCAGCAGTCATCATTTGCATTTGTGTTTTCTGTTTATCTCTCCAAGCAGTGAAAAGTGCTTCATCTTTTCTGGTATTAGTAAAATTCATGTACAGTAATTGAAACATGGTTTCAATGTCTTTTATAGAGCTTCTGCCTCCAGCACTTACATTAATCGCACTAAGGCCAACACTTGCAGATGCTATTTTTCCTGCTAAAAATTTTCGAAGATCTACTGGAGTGAAATCTCCAATACCCATTTGTTGAATAATAGTGCTTGCATTTTCTGCACTATATTTATCATCCAACCCATAGGTATTAATTCCACCTTTTTTAAATCCGGTCATGATAATTTCATCCTGCTTAAAAGTAGTAGGCTTTAAAATCACTTTAGTTCCATTGCTAAACAGTAATTCAGTAATTCCCAAAACATCATTTTTTGTTTCCTTAACTAAAGTACCAGGGGTTGGGTTTGATTTTAATAAACTGGTTGCAATCGATTTTTCTTCATATGCCTTTATTGGTGCTTTACTAATAGTTTCAATAGCAGCTAGCAAAGAAGTATTTGTAGGGATAGGAGTCTCCGACTTTTCTGGGCCTTGTATGCTTGCAAAAAAGTTTTCATTTTGCTTTAACTCATTGGCAATGGCATTTACCTCTTGTAATTGAATGCCAGGCAAAAGTTCTTGGGAATATTTGTATTCTGTTTCTATTCCTGGAACTGGTTCCTGTTCTAAGAAATGACGAATATATTCTTCAATAATTTGATCAGATCCAGTTTTGTCTCTATTGTTATAACTTCTTTCAATGGAAGCCAATTGCGATTTCTTGGCTCTTTCTAATTCACCTTGTGTAAACCCGAATTTTTTCACTCTTGCTACTTCGGTAATCAATGCACTCAATGCAGTATCAATTCCTTTTTTACCAGGGATTGCAATATTAATAAATCCTTCATAACCTCTAGCTTCTGAACCAAAACCGGCGCCGGCACCAATGAATGCAGGGTTGGCACTTTGAGCCAATTCAGACATGCGTTGGTTGAGCATTGAAGTGAACATGTTTTTAATTAATGATTCTTTTCTGTAATCGCCAATGGTAACTTCGGCTTTTGTTGGTACTACTGCATAGTTTAACTGTACTCTAAAATTGGTGGCCTCTTTGTCTGTAATCACCAATGATTCATTTTTTGTTCTAATAGGTAGTTTAGGTAAAATTCTTGGACGAGGGTTAGCGGGGTTTTTTAATCCCCCAAACATTTCTTGAATCATTTTTTCTGTTTCAGCAACATCAATATCTCCAACAACCACTACCGCCATTAAATTAGGACGGTACCAATCGCGGTAAAAACGTTTAATGGCATCGTATTTAAATGATTTTAAAATACTGTCTTTTCCTATTGGTAATCTTTCAGCATATTTCGATCCTTCATATTGTTTGGCATATACTTTTCTTCCCATTCTATCGTCTGCACCTTTTCCAGATCTGCTTTCTTCTAAAACAACACCGCGTTCGTCATCAATTTGTTTGTTGTCGAATGTTACGGTAGTCGCCCAATCTTGCAATACTTGCATACCTTTTTTATAATTATTTGGATCACTCAAAGGAATAGGTAAAATATATACTGTTTCATTAAAACTTGTGTATGCATTTAAATCTGCGCCAAAATCAACACCTATGCTTTGTAAAAAACCAACTAACTCATTCTTTTTGAAGTTTTTTGTACCGTTAAATGCCATATGTTCGGTAAAATGCGCCAAACCTTGCTGGTCATTGTCTTCTAAAATTGAACCTGCATTTACAACCAAGCGCAATTCTACTTTCTTCTCTGGCTTTTGGTTTGCTCTAATATAATAAGTTAATCCATTGGAGAGTTTCCCCGTTTTTACTTTTGAATCAAAAGGGATTTTGTCGGTTAAATTTAATTGGGCATTGGTACTAAGAACCACCAAAATTCCAAATAACATGAATTGGATTTGTTTTTTCATAATTGTGATTTTGTCTTGCAATATATTACAGAAATTAAAAATATCTGTATTCTGTTTATAGCTATTAGCTATAAATTGGTGAACTTAAACTCGGCAAACCGGTCTGACCGGGTATACCCCGTGTGACGGGGTAGTCTACTTCAAAACTTCTACAATTGGCTTTCCTATATTGCCGCTTGGCATTTGAATATGCAATAAAGCAGCAATGGTAGAAGCAATATCATGCATGTAAACTTCTCTATTGGAGCTGCCTTGTTTGATGCCGTATCCATACCAAAGCAATGGAATATGTGCATCATAAGGGTACCATAATCCATGGGTTGTTCCTTTATCATTTCCATCTATATAGCCTGGCTTTAATACAATTTGAATATCGCCACTTCTAT
>JANOQC010000067.1:0-1865 GCA_031422175.1 Sphingobacteriia bacterium
GCACTAAGCGTAGCTCACGAAGTAATTAGGAATTAGGAATTAGGAATTAGGAATTAGGAATGAGGAATGAGGAATGAGGAATTATAAATTATAAATTATAAATTATAAATCCTAATTCCTAATATCATCGGAATTGCAAAAAAGAGTTACTGATGAATGTCTGCAAATAATTGGAAATTAAAAATTGAAAAATTTGTAACTACACAGGTAGTGCTGGTTGCAGTCTAAGTATTTGAACTAGGAATGGGAGTACCTCTACCTTTCTTTTGCGAAGCGTATCAATGACTGAACGAATGACACAGAAAGCATTTTGCCCAGTCCTAAACTGACCAGATACTTTTTGTTTGACTTTTATGTTTCTAATGCCCCTTTCTGACCCATTGTTATCTGGTGGAATATCTAAATTATAGAGACAAGGGGTTAAATAGTTTCGATTTTTAAGCATAGATTCTTGAAAAGTAACTGTGTTAGGGCAGAGTTCTTTATCAATCGTAATTAGGAGCAATTCATTGATTGCATTTTCTAATGTTATGGCTTCTGCATTGTCTGCTTTATATGGATTAGCTTGTTGGATTTGTTGTTTTTTCGTAGAAAAAATATCATTGATTAATTGATGGAATTGGGTAGCAAATGAGTGCTTTTCAGCTTCTTCTAAAAAGTTTAGGTTTCTTTTTAAATGTGCTAAACAAATTTGATTGTTTTTGGTGTGAGTTTTTAATTGGGCAGCCCAACGGTCTGTAACAAGGGTCGCATGAGCAAGTTTATTTCCCCAAATACGCTCTACTGTTTCAGCTCCGCGGTTTGAAGAGGCAACAATAAACGTGTTAAGGACATTCTGCCAAATCCAAATCCAAAATTTATCACCTTTAACTTTGGCACCTGTTTCATCAGAACCAATTACTTCGCTTTTAGCAATTTGTTCTTTGATATTCTGATATACACCGTCACATTTTTTAGCAGATCTTTCAAGTATATTACCAATAGTTCCTTGTGAAATGGGTAGTGATAGAACTTGTCCAAAGAAATTTTGCACCCGTGCAAAAGGAACATATTGAAAGACGGAAAGATAACAGACAAGAGCCTCTACGCTTGGACCATATTGAATAGGTGCTGTAACGCCTAATGGAAAATCAGCAACTTGTTCTTGATGACAATTAGGACACGTACATTTATGCTGACGAAATTCTTCAATGATTGGTACTATTGGTGGAATTTCAATAACTTGTCGAGATGTTTTTAGCACAAAAACTGCGTCTTTTAGAGTTGCAGCACAATAAGTGCAATAGTTGTTCTTTAAGTCAATGATTTTATCAGGGTTGGGGCTAATTTCTAGCGTTGTTCCAATATGACCAAGTTGACCGCCGCTTTTGAGTGTACTAGGCATACGGAGGCTTTTTGTCTTTGAAACAGAAAAATCACTAGAGGGTGGTAAGGACGAATTACTAGAATTTTTTTTTACAATGGGAGCAGTTTTGTTCTTTAACAATATGATTATCTTCTCCGTCAATGTAATTACATCTTGACGAAGTTTAATAATTTCTGCTTCGAGGGCAGCCATTTTTTCCTGTTCCTGTTGTGTCATCTATGCTAAGGTATTATTATTTTGTAAGTATGGCAAAACTATTTTAAATTTTAAGTAAATTGCACTACCTGTGTAGTTACCCTTACACAAGGCTTTAAGCAATTATCAATTGGTCACAAAAGATAAAAATAAAGCTTATGAGGACTATACAAGACAGGCATATTGGTTTTATCAAAAGACCTTGGAACCTGTTTTGAAAAAGGACGTTTCGGCAAGCTCAACGCAAGAAAACATCAAGAACCTTATCATCGTTTCTGATGGAGAATTAGGGCATTTGCCTTTT
>JANOQC010000068.1:0-11648 GCA_031422175.1 Sphingobacteriia bacterium
AGCTGAATTGGAAGAATAGCAAACTAGAAGAAGGAGGCGCTTTTGTAGGATTCAAATTCGAAAAATTTATAGATAAAAAAATAGCTCTAGGAATAAAGTCAAGGGTATACTATACTATTTCTGTTGATCAGTTAGAATCAATTACTTTAACTCCCACTCTTACTTATCATTTCTAACATTTATCTTAAATCTTTTTTGACTCAATTTGTTGATTTAAAACAATCAATGATTCTTTTATAATAGAGGATTCAAATAAATACAAGAGTGAGCCTTTGAGAAACACAATTAATGTATCCCTTACAATATAAGTTTCAAATAAATACAAGAGTGAGCCTTTGAGAAATGCTGAATTTAATGTACTCTGAAGTTTAGGAAATGCATTTCTCAGCAGCGAACGATGGAATTATTTGAAACTATAACTTTAAATAAAGAAGTAATAATTTATGCATTTCTCGGCAGCGAACGATGTAATTGTTTGAAACTGTATTTATCTTTTCGAACGAAAAAATGATTTCATTAAAAAAGCACATTCATTTTCGAGCACTCCATTTACCAATTCAGCTTTCGGATGAAATGGCCATTGCTCTTGAGTTAATCGGCGGTATCCATTTTTTTCGTCTGATGCACCAAAAACAATTCTGCCAATCTTGCCCCAATAAATAGCACCACAACACATAATGCAAGGTTCGAGTGTTATATAAAGGGTTGCTTCGGGAAGATATTTTGCACCTAATGAACTATAAGCAGTAGTTAATGCAAGTATTTCTGCATGTGCGGTTGAATCATTTAATAGTTCTACTTGGTTATGTGCTCTGGCAATTATTTTATTATTCATAACCACTACTGCACCTACAGGAACTTCATCTGAATCGAAAGCTAGTTGTGCCTCTTTCAATGCTTGTTGCATGAAATAATCATCATTCAACAATTGCATATTATAATTTTTTGATCATGATATTTCTGTACCACACTTTATCTCCATGATCTTGTAATGCTAAATGACCGCTGAATATTCTCCCAAAATCGGCTTTGTCTTTAAACTTACTTCCTGCAATTAAATTTTTCCAATCTGCATCACCATAAGTAGTTGAAACAACATTTATTCCATTTAAATAAAAATCAAGTTTGCCATTATAACTAATGATCTCTACTAAATTCCATTCGCCTACTTTATTTACAGCACCTTCTTTTCCTTCAACTAAATCATACAAATTTCCACTGCGGTGTTTTTTAATTTTCCCATCAGGATGCCCATCATTATCGAGTACTTGCATTTCAGGACCGGTAAACCATACTTGTTTATACTTAGCAGTATCATCTTGTACCCAAAAAATAATTCCACTATTTCCATTCTTAGAAATCTTCCATTCTAATTTTAAATGAAAATTAGAAAAGCTTTCATCAGACACTATATCGCCCCCTTCTGCACCTGCTGTTTTTTTTGCATCAGCATCAAAAAACAATGAACCGTCATCTACTTTCCAGGCAGCTCCTGCTGACGTTTTACCATATTTGTGCCATCCCTTTGTGTTTTTTCCGTTGAATAAGGAAATCCATTCTTTGGGTTTTTGTTCATCCTTAATTGATGTTCCAAAAAAAACATTGATGAAAGCTATTGCGCCAATTATAAATGGATACATAGAATATTATTTTATGATTGAGTATTATTTTTTTAATAGTAGAATATATTTAACCATTTGTTCTGCATCTGCTTGTGTAATTTGTGGGTGAGGTGTCATTGGCACTTCGCCCCAAACTCCTTTTCCACCTTTAATAATTTTTCCTGCGAGTAATTGAATTGTTGCCTCTGTATTATCATACTTTGCGGCCACTTCAGCATATGCGGGCCCTATTAATTTTTCTCTTACTTTATGACAAGTTAAACAATCAGATTTACCAATAAGCTCTAATCCTTTTTGGTAGTCAGGATTACTACTCAAATCATTTTTTGTAGGGGCAGCTTCACCAAGGGATTCAGCTGATGGAGTTTCTTTTTTTTCTCCTCCTCCACATGCTGCAATAGTTGCTGCAAATACAATTAGTGTAAAAAACTTTTTCAATTTGAATTATTTTATGCTTCTAAAAATAGGCTTTTTTCAGAGATTGATTTTAAAAATCACATAACTAAACAAAGCAATAACTTAATATCTCTATAACCCAATAAATAATTGCATTGTTTAGATTCCTAAAATCTTTTTATTCAATACAGCATCAGCGCTTGTAGCTGCGAAATTGTCAAATGCTTTCTCCGTTACTCGAATAATATGATTTTTAATAAACGGAGCACCTTCTGCAGCACCTGTTTCAGGATGTTTGATGGCACATTCCCATTCCAAAACAGCCCAGCCACTATAATTGTATTGCGCCAATTTACTAAAGATGCTTTTAAAATCTACTTGACCATCTCCCAATGAACGGAACCTACCTGCTCTGTTTATCCAACTTTGGTAACCTCCATAAACGCCTTGTTTACCTGTTGGATTAAATTCTGCATCTTTCACATGAAACATTTTAATGCGATCGTGATAATGATCTATATAAGTTTTGTAATCGAGGCACTGCAATACAAAATGTGAGGGGTCGTATAACAAACAAGCACGAGAATGATTGTTTACTTTTTCTAAAAATTGTTCGTAAGAAATACCATCATGTAAATCTTCTGCTGGATGAATTTCATAACATAAATCAATACCATGCTCGTCAAATTCATCTAATATGGGTAACCACCTTTTGGCCAATTCTGTAAATCCTGTTTCTACTAAACCTGCCGGTCGCTGTGGCCAAGGATAAACTGTTTGCCACAATAATGCCCCGCTAAAAGTAGCATGTGCATTGAGGCCTAGGTTAGCTGATGCTTTTGCTGCATACTTTAATTGTTGAATTGCCCATGCAGTTCTTGCTATTGTATTTCCCCTCGTTGCTTCTGGAGCAAATCCATCAAACAATGCATCGTATGCGGGATTTACTGCTACCAATTGACCTTGTAAATGAGAACTCAATTCAGTGATCTGCATGCCAGTAGATTCCACTATTCCCCTTATTTCATCTGCATAGGTTTTGCTTTCTGCTGCTTTCTGCAAATCGATACAGCGAGCATCCCATGATGGAATTTGTACTCCAACAAAACCCAATGATGCAGCCCATTTACAAATTGATTCCAAAGAATTAAATGGTGCATCATCACCCATAAACTGTGCTAAAAATATACCAGGGCCTTTTATAGTAAGCATGAGATAAGAATTAAGAGATATAAATTATGAGTTAAGAGATACAAATTACGCGTTATTGATTTTATAAGTGGTCCATTTTTCATTCGAATTTGCGGATGCAACTACATTATCAATAAAAGCCATTCCACGAATGCCATCTTCTACCGAAGGAAAATCCAATGCTTCTTTACTTGGTGTAGTTCCATCCAATTTTGCCATCAAGGTAGCTGCAAAATTTTTATAAATATTGGCAAAAGCTTCTAAGTAACCTTCTGGATGTCCGCCAGGTGTTCGGCAATTAGCTGTTGCATAACTAAACAATCGATCGGGGTAATTTGATCCTGCTCGCAATAGTTGAGTTGGTGCGTCCAACCATTTTACTTTTAAAGTATTAGGTTCCATCTGTGCCCATTCAATTCCACCTTTTTCTCCGTAAACCCTTATTTTTAAGGCGTTTTCTTCACCTGCTGCTACTTGAGTTGCCATTAATACGCCTGATGCTCCATTATCAAAATGCAATAAAACCGCTCCATCATCGTCCAAAGCTCTACCTTCTACAACTGTATTTAAATCGGCACATAGTTTGGAAATTTTTGCTCCACTAATATACTCTGCTAAATGTGCGGCATGTGTACCAATATCTCCCATGCATCCACACTTTCCTGATTTTGTAGGGTCGGTTCTCCAAGCTGCTTGTATATTTCCTTCACGTTCGCTTAACTTACTGAGCCAGCCTTGCGGATACTCCACCCATATTTTTCTGATTTTTCCAAATACTCCATCAGCAACCATTGCCTTAGCTTGTTTTACCATTGGATACCCAGCATAGGTATGTGTTAAACAAAGGAATAAGCCTGTTTCATTTACTTTGGCTCTCAATAATAATGCTTCTTCTAAACTAAAAGTCATGGGCTTTTCTATCACTACATGAAACCCATTTTCTAATGCCAACATCGCAGGTGCAAAATGGACAAAATTTGGCGTTACAATCGTAACAAAGTCCATTCGTATTTCTGCTGGAAGTAAACTTTCTTTAGTAATCATTTCTTCGAAACTCAAGTATATTCTATCTTTGGGAAGAAATAGGTTTTCTCCAGATTCAACTGCTTTTGTAGGATTGGAGCTTAATGCACCACAAACTAATTCAATTTGACCATCCATATTTGCAGCCAATCGGTGTATGGCTCCAATGAATGCATCTTTGCCCCCACCTACCATTCCCATTCTTAATTTTCTTGCCATATCACAAATTTAAAATTGATTTTCTTAGTCAATAAAAGTAAATAATTTGAAGAGTAGTAAAGCTAATTATTTAAATGAAGTTTTTTCAATAACAATAATTATATTTAGACTCTTATTTGCCAAATAATGAAAAATGAAAATCGACGATCTGCTATCAAAAATATGCTTGCAGGAACTGCCGCAATGGCCATTGCTCCCATTTCGCAAAGCTTTGCTTCATCAAACTACATTAATGCTTCAATGAAAGGAAATATTAATCATTCAGTTTGCAGATGGTGTTTTAGTGATTTAACACTAGAGCAACTTTGTATCGAAGCAAAAAAATTAGGCATTACTGCCATTGATTTAGTGGGCCCTAAAGATTGGCCCATATTGCAAAAACAGGGTGTGATTTCGAGCATGTGCAATGGCGCAGAGATCAGTCTGGTAAAGGGTTGGAACGATCCTCAATATCATGCTACCTTAATAAAAAGTTATACAGAATACATCGAATTGGTTGCGTCCGCAGGCTATAAAAATCTGATTTGTTTTTCTGGAAATAAAAACGGAATGGATGACGAAACCGGATTAAAAAATGCTGCTGCTGGATTAAAACAAATACTGGCGCTGGCAGAAAAGAAAGGCGTAATTATTCAAATGGAGCTTTTTAATAGCAAGGTTGACCATAAAGATTATATGTGTGATAATACTGCTTGGGGCGTTGAGCTTTGTAAGCTAACTGGTTCGCCTAATTTCAAATTATTATACGATATCTATCATATGCAAATTAATGAAGGGGATGTAATAAGAACCATTCGCGATAATCATTCCTATTTAGGGCATTATCATACTGCCGGAGTTCCGGGTAGGCATGAAATTGATGAGAGTCAAGAACTGTTTTATCCGGCTATTATGAAAGCGATAGTAGCAACAGGATATAATGGTTTTGTGGCACAAGAGTTTATTCCAATTGCTACCAACAAATTGGCTTCATTGAAAAAAGCAATTGAGATTTGTGATGTTTGAGTTAAGAGATATAATATACAGTCAAAAGAGATAAGCGTGGATTGATTAATCGATTTAAATAAAAAACATGGCGGAACAAAATTTTGATGCGATTGTAATTGGCTCTGGAATCAGCGGTGGTTGGGCTGCAAAGGAATTAACTGAGAAGGGTTTGAAAGTGTTGATGCTAGAAAGAGGAAGAAATATTGAGCATGTTAAAGACTATGTGAATGCCAATAAAGAAGCCTGGGATTATCCTCACCATGATAGAAAAACACAGGAAATGATTGCGAATAATCCAGTACGCAGCAGAGATTATCCTTTAAATGAATCTACATTCAACATGTGGGCCAACGAAAAAGAAAGCCCTTATACCGAAGTAAAAAGATATGATTGGTTTAGGGGTTATCATGTTGGTGGCCGCTCTTTATTATGGGGCAGACAATCTTATCGTTGGAGTGATTTGGATTTTGAAGGAAATGCAAAAGATGGTATAGCTGTTGATTGGCCTGTGCGTTATAAAGACATTGCACCTTGGTACGATTATGTAGAAAAATTTGCAGGCATCAGTGGCAACAGAGATGGAATTCCTGTTTTACCTGATGGACAATTCATGCCTCCAATGGATATGAACTGTGTAGAAAAAGATGTTGCCAAAAGAATCAAAGAATTTTATAAAGGACAACGCGCCATGATTATTGGTAGAACAGCTAATATTACTCAACCATTAGAAGGCCGAACCAATTGCCAGTTTAGAAATAAGTGTTGGCTAGGATGCCCATTTGGCGCCTATTTCAGCACACAGTCTTCTACATTGCCTGCCGCAATGAAAACGAGCAATCTTACATTACGCCCTTGGAGTATTGTTACCAAAATATTGTACGATAAAGACAAAAAGAAAGCAACAGGTGTTGAAGTGTTGGATGCAGAAACCAATAAAACGTATGTCTACAATGCGAAAATAATTTTCTTAAATGCTTCTACATTAAATTCTGCTTGGGTATTGATGAACTCAGCAACCGATGTGTGGGAAGGAGGATTAGGTAGTAGTAGTGGAGAGTTAGGGCATAATATTATGGACCATCATTTAGGAGCAGGGGCAAATGGTAAAATGGATGGTTATGAAGACAAATATTATTTTGGAAGAAGGGCTAATGGCATTTATATACCTCGTTATCAAAACGTAAATGGAGATAAACGAGCATATAAAAGAGGGTTTGGTTATCAAGGTTCTGCAAGCAGAGAAGGTTGGGGAAGACAAATTGCAGAAATGAGTATCGGCGGAGATTTTAAAGACGCATTAACTGAACCAGGTGGTTGGAGAATGGGTATTATGGGCTTTGGTGAAGTATTGCCCGATCATGCCAATTTTGTTACCATCGATAAAACCGTAAAAGATAAATGGGGTTTGAATGTGTTGAAGATAGATGCTGAACTGAAAGAGAATGAATTAAAAATGCGTAAGGACATGCAGGCCGATGCCATTGAAATGCTTACCAATGCTGGTCTAAAAGACATTAAAGGGTATGATGCGAATGGCGTACTTGGTAGAGGCATTCACGAAATGGGTACAGCTAGAATGGGAGCAGACCCTAAAACATCGGTGGTGAATATGCACAATCAAATTTGGGATGCTCCGAATGTATTTGTTACAGATGGATCTTTTATGACTTCTGCGGCATGCGTAAATCCTTCATTAACTTATATGGCATTTACTGCAAGAGCAGCAGAATTTGCTGTTAGTGAATTGAAGAAAGGGAATTTGTAATTTAATTGCTACAGTATTTTTTATTATTAATTTATATTACATTTTAAAAATAAAATTATGAATAGGAGAGAAGCATTATCCAGCGTTGCCGTTTTATTGGGCGGCACTTTGATTGGTGCAGAAACTTTTTTATCAGGATGTAAAAATGTAACTACAGATGTGGTGGCATTTACACCAGATGATATTGCCTTTTTAAATGAAGTAGCTGAAACCATTTTACCAAAGACAGATACGCCTGGTGCTAAAGAAGCCAAAGTGGGTGATTTTATGGCGGTGATTGTAAAAGATTGTTATAAGCCAGCAGAAGCCAAAGCTTTTATGGAAGGAATGGCGGCCTTGAAATTTAAAGATTCAAAAGCTAAAATCGGAAAATCATTTATGGAAGCATCCCCAGAAGAGCGCCATCAATTATTAGTGGAATTAGATGCAGAACAAAAAGCATTTCAAGCAAAAAAGAAACCGGAAGAATTGCCTCATTATTTCCGTATGATGAAAGAGCTTACTCTTTGGGGATTCTTTACCTCAGAAGTGGGCGCTACTAAAGCATTGCGCTATGTAGCTGTACCTGGTAAATATGAAGGTTGTATTGATTATAAGAAAGGGGATAAAGCATGGGCGATATAAGAGATATAAATTAAGAGATACAGAGATTCGTAATTGGTTTTAAATGTACAATTATGTTACAGCAGCGCAGGGATTTTATAAAAACAGTGGGTTTAGCAACAGCAGGCTTAACATTACCTTTTACAGGTAAGAGTAATTTACTAGAAGACTTTGCTACATATAAAAAATTAGCTGCTTTTGGAATACAATTATGGACGGTGAAAGAAGCAATGGACACTGATGCAAAAGGAACGCTAGCTAAGCTTGCTTCTTATGGATATAAACAAATTGAAAGTTTCGAAGGCCCTAAAGGAATGTATTGGGGAATGAAAAATAGGGAGTTTAAAAAGTACATGGATGGGTTAGGAATGAAATTGGTTTCATCACATTGTGAAAACACCGTTGATTTTGATCAAAAAGCAGCAGAAGCCGCAGAAATTGGAGTGAAGTATTTAATCTGTGCTTATAAAGGGCCTCAAAAATCGTTAGATAATTTTAAACAGTTCAACGACGAGTTTAATAAATGCGGCGAAACTTGTAATAAAAACGGAATTCGTTTTGCCTATCATAATCATGACTATTCTTTTAAAATGATTGATGGGCAAATGCCTCAAACAGTTATGATGGAAGGAACAGATGCATCGTTGGTGGATTTTGAAATGGATATTTATTGGGTAGTTGCTGCAAAAGAAGATCCTCAAGCATGGTTGAAAAAATATCCAAACAGATTTAAATTGTGTCATGTAAAAGACCAAACCAAAACTGCTACTGGTATTGAGTCTTGTCATATTGGCAAAGGCACTATTGATTTCAAAACCATTTTAGCTACCGCTAAAAAGCAAGGCATGCAATATTATATTGCAGAGCAAGAAGCTTTTTCTGGATCTACGCCAATGCTAAGCGCCGAAGTTGATGCTGCCTTTTTGAAGAAATTAACTTTTTAACCCGCGTCTGACCAGCTGCGGCTGGTGAAGACGCTTTCTACGTCAGGTGCTAACACTCGCTAGTTAAAAACTTCGATACTCGCGTTTGATAAATTGATTGGCATCCTCAAAATTGGTAATCTTCATATTTGGTCCATCCCATAAAAGTTTGATATTTCTTCCAGGAAAGGAAGCAGCTCCTTTTTCATTTTTCTTTTGTAAATCATTGCTGCGAATTGCAAGATTCCCCATCAATACACTTTCAGTAAGTGGTCCGGCAATATCAAAATGTGAACTTAAATTCTTTGCTTTATCAGAACCATAGCCAGCAATGGCCGCTTCAACCCATGCTGCATAATGTCCATTATCACCATTAGGTACACGAGCAATGGTTTGAGGAACGATGGTTTGTTTGCTCATTGATGTAGGCAATAAATTAGGTAATGCTCCATAAGTACCACAAATCATTTTACCTTTTGTGCCTAAAAAAATAGCCCCATTTCCTCCATCACCCATTAATTCATTAGGACCTAATTCTTCTGGACGATCAGGGCGAATTCCACCATCCATCCAATGTAATTTTACATCGGGCTTTCCGTTTTGCCCTTTGAAACTTAATATTATATGAGAAGCAGTAGGACAACTTTCGGGATAATAAGCCCTAGTCCAGGGTTGAAGATATCTTGTTGCAACACTGCATTCAGCTGATACTGGATAACCTAACCCAAGTACGGCAAATGCAGGCGCCATAATATGACAAGCCATATCGCCCAATGCACCAGTACCATAATCCCACCATCCACGCCAGTTAAAAGGAAGTAATCCTTCAACATAATCTTTTTGAGGTGCAGAACCTAACCATAAATTCCAATCTAATCCTGCAGGTATTGGTCCAGTTGCAATAGGCCATCCAATTCCTTGAGGCCACACTGGTCGATCGGTATAACAATAGACTGTATGAACATCTCCAATGGTACCTGCATTGTACCAATCAATTAATTGACGAACACCATCACCAGATGCACCTTGATTGCCCATCTGTGTTACCACTTTGTATTTATGTGCAGCTTCCGTCATGTTTCTAGCCTCATAAATATCATGTGATAGTGGCTTTTGAACATAGACATGTTTTTTTAATTGCATAGCTGCTAAAGCTTGAGGAGCATGCATATGATCGGGAGTTGATACAGAAACTGCATCAATTTTTTTATGCTCTTTATCGAGCATTTCGCGGTAGTCTTTGTATACTTTTGCATTAGGATAGCGGCTTCTACTTTTAGCGGTTTGACGTTCATCAACATCGCATAAAAAAGCAATATCAGCTTTGCCGCTATTGAAAAAATTCCACAAATCACTTTCTCCTTTTCCACCTGCACCAATACCCGCCACTTGCAATTTATCACTAGGTGCAATAAAACCCCTTCCTAAAACATGGCGAGGAACAATGTAAAAACCAGCTGCTGCAATACTAGCATTACGGAGAAAGGAACGGCGGGAAGCATTTTCTTTTTTCATGGATGGTAATTATGAACAATGAATATACAGAAAATAATAAAACGCTGCCGTTAAAAATGGTGAATTTATGCGGAAAGTACCTAGCTATTATTATTTTAAAAAATAGAACTTTAATTGAATGATCGTTATTCAATTAAAACCGTTTTTTTATCGAGGCCAGGAATGTATTGGCTTGCATGCGCCAAACAATGCTATATATTATTCTACTATCAAAAAAATTTCAGAAATAAAATGGTATGGGATTGATTGTTGTTGGTATATACCTTGCACAAGAGCCGCTTATGATGCATTAAAAAAACAAATCGACCATCTGTTTACAATTGATACTACGGAACTACGGCAATACCTTGAACAACGAAAAGTAAAAGTTTCGGAACAGCAGCATTCAATCAAAGCAATAACTGCCATGCAGTTAATTAAGTTTCCTTTATGTAAAGAAAATCTGCTTGCTTTTGAAGCTATGCGTAATAAATTGATTGTAAAAGGGTATAGCGAAAACACTATCAGAAATTATTTATACGAGTTTAATTTATTGCTGCGGTTACTTAAAGAAAGAACAGTGAATGATTTAGGCAAAGACCATATTCAATCTTATTTATTATGGCTATTGAAGGAGCAAGAATGTAGCGAAACTAAAGTGCATACAGCAGTAAATGTCATTAAATTTTATTTTGAACAAGTGATGGGAAGGGGAAAAGAATTTTATGATTTACCGAGGCCAAAGAAGCCATTTAAATTACCTGCGATTTTAGCGGAGGAGGAAGTGATGGAATTAATTAAAAACATCGAAAATATAAAACATCGAACAATGATAATGACAGGCTACTCGGCTGGGCTAAGGGTTAGTGAAATTGTAGGATTAAAACTAAAAAATATAGATAGTAAGAGAATGATGATACACATTCAAGAGGCAAAAGGAAAGAAAGACCGAATGGTTCCACTATCTAGAATATTACTAGAAGCATTAAGATCGTATTTTCTTATATATAAACCAAAGGAATACTTATTTGAGGGTCAATTTGGCGGAGCATATAGTACTCGATCGGTTCAAGAAGTAATGCAAGTGGCTAAACAAAAAGTAACTAATAAAACGGGAAGTGTACATATGCTAAGACATAGTTATGCAACCCATTTGATGGAAGCAGGAACAGACATTAGAATTATACAAGCCCTTCTAGGACATAACAGCATCAGAACTACAATGTTGTATACCCATGTAAGTAAAGTTGCGATTGGAAAAATAGAAAGTCCATTAGATAAACTGAAATGGTAATCCTCCGCGTATTTATAAGTAGAAAGACGCGTTATTTTAAGTATCAAAAGTTCAAATACTCCCCAAAACGCGGATATAAATGATTGATTTAAACTTTTTTATGTTTTGGAGAACGCGTACTTTTAAGTGTT
>JANOQC010000069.1:0-5963 GCA_031422175.1 Sphingobacteriia bacterium
TTTCACGCAACGAAACCCAACGTGATTGGTGCCTGTTCTCCAGTCTCCTTTACCTCTTGTGCCCATCATATACCTGGTACAATATTGGTCGGTACATAAAAAAGAACCGCCTCTATGAACTTTTTTTGGAACGCCAGGTTCAGAAGGATCATGACTTTTTGTGGGGCCTTTAGGATTTTTGGCAACCCCTTGAGATTTTAAATTAGCAAAATAATCTTCGGTAAACCAGTCTTCGCACCATTCCCAAACATTACCTGCCATATCGTATAATCCAAAACCATTTGGTTTAAATTGTTTCACAGGAGCAATGCCTGCAAATCCATCTGCTTTACTATCATTGCTAGGAAATGTTCCTTGAAATGTATTGCCCATAAATTTTCCATTCGGTCTGAATTGATTTCCCCATGCATACATATTACCCGTTAGTCCACCTCTAGCCGCAAATTCCCATTCGGCTTCGGTTGGCAATCTTTTTCCAGCCCATTTAGCATAAGCAACCGCATCTTCCCAAGCAATATGAACTACTGGATTGTTTTCTTTTCCTACAATTGAACTTCCTTCACCCAATGGTTGACGCCAATTGGCATGTTTCACCCAAGACCACCATTGTAAAAAATTATCCAAATTCACTTGTTGAGCAGGTGGAGAAAAAACAACAGATCCTGCTATCAGCATATCTGGTGATGCACCAGGAAATTCTTCAATAGTAGGCGATTGTTCTGCTACAGTAATATATTTAGTACTGTTTACAAAAGCAGCAAATTCAGCATTGGTTACTTCGTGTTCATCCATATAAAATGGATCAAGTTTTACTCGATGAATCGGTCGGCAATCTTCCATAGCAGCTTTTCCGCCATCTTTTATTCCAACAGGGTTGGGCGCTCCCATACTGAATTCTCCTCCAGGTATAAAAACCATACCTTTTGGAATTGCAGCACCTGGTTTTACATCATTAAATATAGTTGGCTGAAATTCTTTTGCGCCTCCAATCATATAAAGTACACTATCACCTGGCAGCATTTCTTTGGTGCAAGAAATTGCATTGCTTACGCGCCAGTCTTTTACTTCAACTGAATCGGTTGTTAGCATTGAATCGGTGCTAACCGCTATATTTTCTGTTTTAGCATTTTCACTGTTACAAGCAAGAAAGCATATGGATATTATGGCGAACTGTACAATTAAACTAAATCTTATCATTTAAATTAAAATATATTGCAAATTATGATAAATGGTTATTAATAGTGATTATTTTTTGAAAATGAAATTTGTATTTAGAAATAAAACGCTTACTCAATTATTTTCATATAAACAGTTCCCTTCTTCTCTCCAGCTTTGCTGATCATTTGTTGCTGAACTAATAATTGTAAATCTTTCTTAATAGTATTAATTGAAATAGTAGGATGTGCTTTTGCAATATCCCTTAATTTAACTGGATGATTAGATCCAATATATTGCTTTATTTGTTGTTGTCTTTCATTAATATAATTGCCTATTGCTTTATAGGAAGAATATTTAACTTCTAATTTTTCAATCAATATTTCAAGGCTACTTAGAAAAAATAAGATCCATTCGCAAATAATTTCTTTTCCTGTTCCTCTTTTACTTTGATCATTCATCAATGTTTGATAGTATTCTTTTTTACGCTCTTCAATAATGTGTTCAAATGAAATATATTGAGTAAATTCATATCCACTTTTTAGTAATAATAATGTTGTAAGCAATCTAGACATTCTTCCATTACCATCTTGAAAAGGGTGTATAGATAAAAACTCATATACACATAATCCTATCACCAATAATGGATGAACAGTTGATTCATTTAATGATTGATTTACCCATTCAATCATTTCTTGCATTTCTTTTTGTGTGAGATGTGGTGCTGTTGTATTGAATATAGTTCGCTGACTTCCATCAGGATAATTTGCAACTACTGAATTAGGCAAATTTTTATACGCACCCTTATGTCTTTGGTCTTTGCTGCTATACTTTAATAAAATAGTGTGCAGTTGCAGAATGTATGATTCTGATAATTGTATACTTGCTATGTTATCTAAAATAATATCCAATGCTTCATAATAACCAAATACTTCTTCTTCATCTCTGCTTTTGAATTCAGTTACCTTGATATTATTTATCAACTGCTTTACTTCATCATCATTTAAGGCCGCACCTTCTATTCTAGTAGATGATCCGATACTTTCAATAGTAGCAATCTTTCTTAGTTCTCGTAAATAACGATCGCTTTTATTTTCAATGATACTCCACTTACCCTTAAATGCATCAATATTACCTATAGATTGGATTACCTTTTGCATTGTCACTATGTCGAAATCAAATTTTGAATGAAGCATATATCCTTATTATACTCTTATTATATCCATAAAAGTAATAATTTTATTGATTTATCCTCATTATATCTTTATTTTATCTATAAATGGTTGAGAATTTCTTCCATTTCTTGTGCTTTATCACTGTTAATACCCCCAAAAATCCCTTTATTGTTAAGTAGCATATAGTATCATTTAGTAACTACTATATCCTGAATTTGATACTTTTTAAAAAGTAATAATAGTTGTGGTCACTGCAATAAGTTTACTTTCCGATACAGAAAATCAATTGTATTTATTTCAGTAAATTTTAGAGAAATTATAGTAGGTAGAAGTATTTAGAAACCTAATTAAATTTTAAAAGAAGCATTTAGATTTTCCCAACTCCGTAAACTGTTTTCCTGAATTAGTAAAAGATAATTTTTTCTTTGATACAATTTGCAGTCTAATTGAAGTTAATGAGAAAAAAAAGTTTACTAATCATAATTATATTATTCATTTTTATTGAATCAAAAACGCAAACAATTCAAAATCTACATCGAATTGATACAACTCAGCTAAAATATTTACCTGATGTAACTATAGTAGGAAGAAATAGCAAAAGCGATTATCAACAAATGCCTGAAATAGTTGGTACCAATATATATGCTGGTAAAAAAAATGCATTAATCATTTTGGATAATGTTCCCGGAAACGTTGTAACCAATACTATGCGGCAAGTGCTTGCAAAAGTTCCTGGCATTCATATTTGGGAGAGCGACCCCAGTGGAATTCAGATTGGGATTGCAGCACGTGGATTAAGTCCTAATCGCAGTTGGGAGTTTAATGTAAGGCAAAATGGTTATGATATTGCAGCAGATCCATTTGGATATCCCGAAGCATATTATAATCCCCAACTACAGGCTGTGCAGCGTATTGAAATTGTTAGAGGACAAGGCTCATTGCAATATGGTCCTCAATTTGGAGGATTGGTTAATTATATTTTACGCAATGGCAGAGAGATTCAGCAACCATTTGAATTTGAAACACAACAAACTTTTGGCAGTAATGGACTTTTTAATAGTTACAATGCTATAGGCGGAAAAAAAGGCAAAGTTAATTACTATTCCTTTTTCGATCATCGCAACGGAGATGGATGGAGACAAAATAGTATCTATTCTACAAATGCAGGATATGCAACGGTTACTTATTCCTTCAGTACAAAATTTACATTAACAGCAGAACTAATGAGATCTCATATCCGCAGCCAGCAACCTGGTGGTTTAACAGATACTCAATTGAAACAAGATGCACAACAGAGTTTACGTAGCCGAAATTGGTTTGATATTACTTGGACTACTCCCGCATTAATAGCCAATTTTCAAATCAATGAAAATACCCAATGGAATTCAAAATTGTTTGGTACAATTGGTGACCGAAACAGTGTAGGATTTTTACAACCTATTACTATAAAAGACAGCATTAATGCAAGTACGCTTTCCTATAATAACCGAGTGGTGAATCTTGATCAATATAGAAACTATGGTTTAGAAAGTCGCTTGATCACAGACTACTATCTAGGAAAAATGAAAAATACTATTTCGGGTGGTGTTCGATTATATGCTGGTACTACTAATAGGCAAGCAGATGGGAAAGGAACTACTAGTTCAGATTATGATGTAACTGTTGTTGGTAACTATCCCAGAGATATAGCTTTCAATTCAAAAAACGCAGCAGCTTTTATAGAAAATATTTTTCGAATTAAAGATAAACTATTAATTATTCCAGGTTTACGATATGAATGGCTAGAGGGCTCCGCTTCAGGTAGAAATGGATATACACCAGGCGGTACAGAGATAATATTACAAAATATTACCCTTAGCCGTAGTTTTGTTTTAGCAGGTTTAGGTGCAGAATACCATATTACAAAAGCTACTGAAATATATGGAAATATCTCACAGGCCTATCGCCCGATACAATTTGCCAACCTTCAAGCTCCACCAACAACTGATATTGTGGACCCCGATTTGAAAGATGCAAAAGGATATAACGCAGATATTGGTTATAGAGGTAAAGTAAAAAACTTTCTTCAATTTGATATTAGTGGTTTTTATTTACAATACAATAATCGTGTGGGTACTATTTCAACAAGCAGTACTACCCGATTAATTACCAATGTAGGAAACAGTTCCAGCAAAGGGTTAGAGGGATATATTGAATTTAATCCTATAAAGGCATTTGCCAAAAGTAGCCATGCAGATATCATTATTTTTGGTTCTTATGGTTATACAGATGCTACATACAGCGGAGACCATAAAGATGCCACTACAAAAGGAAAGCAAGTAGAAAATGCGCCAACAAATATTTTTCGTGGAGGAATTTCAGCAGGAAATAAAGGATTTTTATTTACCATTCAAGTAAGTTCCGTAGGGGAAGCTTTCAGTGATGCTAATAATACAGTTCTTGCTTCTGCGAATGGGAATACAGGATTAATTCCTGCTTATACTATTACTGATGTGTCGGCTAGTTATAAATTGAATAAAGGCCTGAATTTTAAGGCTGGCTTAAATAATTTTTTTAATGAAATATATTTTACTCGCCGTGCAGGTGGGTATCCAGGACCAGGTGTATTACCTGCAGATGGAAGAACTTTCTTTTTATCGATAGGGGCAAAATTTTAAAAGAAAAGAATGAAGTGGAGCAAATGATTTTGACTAATTCTATTTATGGGAAGTATTTATAAATCTCTTTTCGGCCAAGAACACGAATTAATTCAACAGTTCCATTTTCAATTATGAATCCTATTCTATATTCACCCATTCTAATACGATAGGCATTTTTAAAGCCGCTTAGTTTCTTACAAGAAGTCAATTCTGATAATTTCTCTATTTGTGATAGACTATAAACCACCTTGTATAGCTGAGTCTGAGTAACAGCAGGAAGCTTTAGAGCATCTTTTTCAAAAGATCTTCGGATCTCGATGTTCACTTAGCTTGTTTTAAACGTTTTAAGAAATTTACTTTATCCGTGTTGGTGAGTAATGCAGTTTTTCTTCCTTTAAGTATTGCATTCACTATAGCAGCATCCTCCTCGGCTTCTGAGTGAAAACCAATTTTAAGGCTGCTCAAAAAAGCCATAACTACTTTTTCTTGTTGCTTATTCCGAGGATTAATTATAATTGCCATATACCAAATTTAAGAATTTTCATCACCATATCAATATTTTTTGTTGATATAGCTTTTGATTTACGGATCAGGTTACTTTCCGATACAGAAAATGACTTGGGCTGATTTTAGTGGATTACGGAGAAAAAAGTGACGAAATAGTAATACTTTCCAACTAGGTCACTAACAAATACCCGATTCCTTGTACCATGATTGTAAGGGATGGAAGAGCCTTTACATGAGTAGATAATTAATTTAAGGCTATTTAAAAAGGATTATTTAAGCACTTTATCATCTTCAAGATTAAAAGTTGCCTCAAAGGAATGAATAAACTTCTTAATTTTTTTCTTAACAACAAACTCTATATACAATCTTGTAAGCGTTCCCCAAATTAATATTATTACTAAATAACCTAAACTCATTTCAAAGTCAGTATATTCTAATTGGATATTACTTAAAAGAGTTTGTTTATTAAAAAAAGTATAAAACTCTA
>JANOQC010000070.1:0-15830 GCA_031422175.1 Sphingobacteriia bacterium
GACATTTATTAATTAAGAATTAAGAATTATGAATTAATAATTATGAATTAAGAGATACGTAAGAAGAGATACGAGATATGAGATAATAACTAATTGATGAATTATGTCTGGAAAATTAATTTTGCATGACCGTTTCCATCAATCTTATATACCCACCTGACCCTGCTCCTATTTGAGTAATGGAATCTCCAAAAAAAATCACTTTTCTTTTTTTGGTATAATTAAATGCCATCAAAAATAGGGAGGCAATAAAAACGGCAAACAAAATTAATTTTCCAGACATAATTCATCATTTAGTTATTATCTCATATCTCTTATCTCTTCTTACGTATCTCTTAATTCATAATTCTTAATTCATAATTCTTAATTCTTAATTAATAAATGTCCGTCATTACAGGCGTAGTAGTAGTTCCCATCAATTCTACAAATGTTCTCTCATTTACTAAGTATCCATTTCCTTTTGCACAAAAATGAACTTTTAAATTTTCTATACTGAGTGGATTTCCCTCAGGAATATCAGCCATATTGCTGTGCTTGATATCATGGCCATCAACAATAATAACCAGCCCACTTCCAATGGCTTCCATTTGATTGCCATTGGTTATAAGCATACCTGTATCTTCTCCTAATCCAATTCCGATGCAAGAAGGATTTGCTGATACTGCTTGCGCCAATCGCGCAAAACGACCACGCTTCTCAAAATGAGAATCAAAAATCACCTTATCCATAAATCCTAAACCGGTAGTAATTTTTACTTCCCCTTTTAAATGTGCACGTGTTGCATTGCCTTCGTAAATCATGGTATTACTCATTGCCATTGCTCCAGCTGAAGTTCCAGCAATTACAAAATTTTCTTTCGCATAACGGTCATGAATAATTTTTAAAAATCGGGTGCCTCCAAAAATAGCGGTAAGCCTCAATTGATTTCCTCCACTAAACATTACACAATCACATTTAGCAATACGATCGATGTATTCTTGTTTTTGAGCGTCTTCTCTATTTCGAACATGAATTACACCTACATCGGTACATCCAATTTTACCAAAAGCATCTAAATAATTTTCGCCTACTTCATATGGGATGGTGGATGCTGTAGTAATAACTTCAATACAAGCATTGGGGCCACCTGCCTCTTCTACTATTCTTCTTAAAATACCTAACTCAAAAAAATTAAGGTTATTCCGAAACACATCTCCTTTCTCTAAGTCTGTGCCCTTGTCTTCTGCGCCACCAATGGCAATTAATTTTCCTTTTGGAATACTCATGCTTACAAATTCGATACAAAACAAAAATAAGCCTTTTGAATTGCCCATCAATCCCAAAAAAAATGATATATTCATCCTCCTACACAAAGTGTATTACTTGTGTACAAGTGAAACCAACGATCAACCATTGATTTTTATGAAAATTGAAGAAACCAAAATACTAAGAGGCCCCAATTATTGGAGTATTCGCAGAACCAAGCTTATACAAATGAAATTGGATTTGCAAGAGATGGAACAGCGCCCCACTAATACCATTGAAGGATTCCTAGACCGATTAAAGGCGTTGTTTCCATCCATGTTTTCACATAGATGCAGTGTAGGGTCTCCTGGTGGATTTTTTCAACGTGTTGAAGAAGGCACTTGGATGGGACACGTAATTGAACATATTGCACTAGAGTTACAAACCCTAGCAGGAATGGAAACTGGGTTTGGAAGAACTAGAGGAACAGGAGAACCAGGAAAATATTTTGTGGTATTTAGTTATATTGAAGAAGATGCTGGTGTTTATGCTGGAAAAGCTGCAGTAAGAATTTCAGAAGCATTGGCTAGTAATACTCCATATGATCTAACAGAAGATATTCAACAATTAAGAGAAATAAGGGAAGATACTCGTCTCGGACCTTCTACAGGTTGCATTGTTGAAGAAGCTGCTAAAAGAGGCATCCCTCATCTTCGACTAAACAAACATAGTCTAGTTCAATTGGGATATGGCATTCATCAAAAAAGAATCAGAGCAACTATTGCATCTACAACAGGAAATATTGCTGTTGATATTGCATGTGATAAAGAAGAGACCAAAAATTTATTAGAAGCTGCTGAAATTCCGGTTCCAAGAGGAACTGTTGTTAGAACTGAAATTGGCTTACAAGAAGCGGTTGATAAATTTGGTTACCCGCTAGTAATTAAACCCATTGATGGCAATCATGGCAAAGGCAATACTACCAATATTATCAATTGGGACCAGGCTTTGAAAGCATTTGAAGCGGCAAAAGTATATGGTCGTTCCGTTATTGTAGAAAGATTTATTACTGGTTTCGATTTTAGAATTTTAGTGATTAATTATAAATTTATTTGTGCTGCCCTTCGCACACCTGCATCTGTAGTTGGAGATGGTCTTCATACCATACAATGGTTAATAGATGAAACCAATAAAGATGCTCGCCGTGGGTATGGTCATGAAAAAGTGCTCACCCAAATTACAGTGGATGGAAGTACCATGAAAATGTTGGAAGATATTGGGTATAACTTAGAAACCATAGCTCCAAATGGTGAACTGGTTTTATTAAAAACTACTGCAAACCTTTCTACTGGTGGTACTTCAACAGATATTACCGATGAAGTGCATCCTGCAAATGTGGTGATGTGCGAACGAATTGCAAAAATTATTGGATTGGATATTTGCGGGATCGATATCATGGCAGAAGATTTGCATACTCCTGTAAAAGAAAATGGTGGAGCCATCTTAGAAGTAAATGCTGCTCCAGGTTTTAGAATGCATATAGAGCCAGCAGAAGGACTTCCACGCAATGTTGCAGAACCCGTTATAGACATGCTCTTTCCTGATAGAAGCAATGGACGTATTCCCATCATTGCAATAACTGGAACCAATGGGAAAACGACTACCACAAGATTAACTGCACATATTTCTAAAAGTGCAGGAAAAAAAGTAGGTTATACAACTAGTGATGGTGTGTATATTCAAAATCAACTATTGATGAAAGGTGATTGTACCGGACCAGTATCATCACAATTTGTGTTGAAAGACCCTACAGTAGATTTTGCTGTACTCGAATGTGCCCGTGGAGGTATTTTAAAAAATGGTTTGGCTTTTCAATTTTGCGATGTAGCAATAGTTACAAACGTTGCTGAAGATCATATTGGATTAGGAGGCATCAATAGTGTAGAACAAATGGCTAGAGTGAAAGCTGTTGTTCCTGAAACGGTATTCCCTCATGGTTATGCTGTGTTGAATGCAGATGATGATCTGGTATATGCAATGAAAAAAGACCTCAAATGCAATATCGCATTATTTAGTATGGATGAAAATAATCCTAGAATTCAAAGCCATTGCAAAGCAGGAGGATTGGCCACTGTTTTTGAAAATGGATTTGTGAGCATATTAAAAGGTACTTGGAAGATTCGTGTAATGAATGTAAAAGATATTCCAATTACTTTTGAAGGTAAAGCTGTACACAATATTTCTAACTGCTTACCAAGTGTGATGGCTACTTACTTATTTAAAAGTATTACCATTGAAGATATCAGGAGTGGCTTGCAAACTTTTATTTCTAGCAGCAATACCACACCTGGTAGATTGAATTTCTTTCATTTCAAGCATTTTACTTTTCTAGCAGATTTTGCCCATAATCCGCATGGATTGAGATTACTCGGCGATTTTGTGAATAAATTAGACTACCCATATAAAGTTGGCGTAATCAGCGGTACTGGAGATCGAAGAGATGAAGATATCAGGGAATTAGGGGCAATATCTGCGCATTATTTTGATGAAATTATTATTAGATGCGATAAAAATCTTCGAGGCCGGACTGCTGAAGAAATTATTGCACTATTACAAGAAGGAGTGAATTCTGTAAACCCAAATCTACCTCAAAAGGTAATAGCCAATGAAAACCTTGCATTAGAGCATATCTATGCCAATTATAAACCCGGAGCATTGTATACCATAATGTGCGATGTAGTGGCTGGGGCGTTGGATAAGATTAAAGAATTGAAAGAAAGAGAGGATAATACTTAAAACGAAGTATTAAACCCTATACTTCCTACAATATTGTAAACAGCTGTATTGTCTGTACCTTTTCTGTTTTGATGCATGAGGTTAAATTGAAAGCTGCTCTTTCCTAAATTATAGCTTGCATTGATTCTATTGTTTAAAATATTGTAATCAACACCCCCAGCCGAACTGGCAATTTTATTGACAGATGCGGAAAGATTTACATTCATTTTTTGTTTGAGCAATTTGGCACCCATAGCTATTGTTGGTCCATAAACACTGCTATTTACTCCTCCCAGGGTATTTAGGTTATAACTGTATACAAGATTAAAATTAAGATTTTGAGGCACCAGTAAAAGCGAGTAAGATGCAGTACCATTGTATATTTTTGCGCCTGCCAATTCCTGTACTACCCCACCCTGAATATTATTCGCATTCTGGTAACTTAAATTCACATTTAAATTTTGGTTACTACTATTATCATTTTTTAATCCAAAATTCATATTCAAATTCATGCTCTCCGAAATTTGCTTAAAATTTAAAGTATCTAAATTGGGCGTATTAATAATGGTTGTGAGGCTCTGAAACTGTGGTTTTACAGCCATAAATGTTTTAAAGTTGGAATAACTAAAGCTAGAAACAAATTTGGTACTGGGCATATAGTTCAAATTAAATGAACCAATGGCTCTTGTATTAGAAGCCGATTTTGTTCCATTAATATCATCTCTTTGTGAGCCAATATTTCCAGATACAGTTAACTTATTGTTCATTAAAATTTGTGAGAAATTAAAAGTGGCATTTTCTAAATCGTTGGCAAAAAAGTAAGTACCTAAAGTTTGATAACCCGGATCTATTCGCTCAAAACTTACGCCCAATACAGTTCTTTTAATATTATACGCAAATTGCATTTTAAGTGCTTTATTAAAAGATGTAGCACTGGTAATAGGAAAATACAATCGTCTAATATTATCAAAAGTACTTTTCTCAATAGATGATTCTTTGGCATTTGTAGTAAGAATACTAGTTGCTATTTCAGCAGAAACTTGAATTCCTTTTGCAGGCCTTACCGTAGCCGTGTAACTTGTTGCCAAATTTTGTTTGGGAAACACCAGCAAACTGTCTGGCGCAAATTGCAATGAATTGATTTTGTCTTTTGCACTAAATACGGTTACCCCCAAACTGTATTTTTCCCTTTCATAATCTAGTTTAGCACCATAACCCCAACGCTCATAAGTGGCCGTATTAAAACTGGGATTGGTAGAATCGTACTCTACCGCTTTTTGCAATCTACCATACATTACACTTAGTTTAACCCTGCCGGGTGGTGTTAAATCTAATCCAAGCCCACGAAATAAATGCCCATTTAATGTGTAGGGTGAAAAGCTCATATTCACATCGCCAATATGAGCTGTAACCCACTTGTAAGTAGGATGCAGGCTTAATCTATTGGGGGGCGTTGGAAAATTATACCCTGCACCAATATTGGTAAATGAAAAAGCAAAGGGCAGGTTAATTTGTTTGAATAATTGTACATTTATATTGGCACCTACTACCCAGTTAAAAGGATCTCTTCCCCCCTCATCGGAGCCAATAGAGTAAACCGAATTTACATTTAAGCCGCCAGAAAGTTTAAAAATATTGTTCTTTTTAAATCCTTCCTTAATGCCTCCTCCCAAATTATTTAAATTTACATTTTGTGCGTTGGGTGATGTACTTATAAAAAATAATACCATAAATAATAGGCCATTGCGTATGTGCGTGAATGAGTGAGCTACTATTTGCTTACTAAATATGGTTGCTCTTGTTATTGTATGGTGCTTGTGTAAATACATAATACTTGGTTGTATATAAGGGCAATTAAATACCGAACTCTATCCTATTTTCTTTTTACTGCTCTGGCTATGCTTTTTAAACCCTCTCTCCCATCTACATCTGTAATGCTTATTTCATAGATATAAGTGGTATTTTTCTGTGCTGATTTATCAATAAATAAGAAATTGTTTGCAGTAACAGAACCTATTTTAACAGCAGGTTGTTCTGGTAATAGTTTTCTATATATATTGTATGATTTTCTATCGGCATACTCCATGGCTGCCCATTCCAGTTCAATGCCTTCTTCAATATTTCTTGCTGTAAAATCAGCTAAAATAGCTACTGGCTCTTTTTCTAATTTGTATTCTTTAACAGAGCTGTACTCGCTGGTATCGCCTCTTGTATTAATACTGGCAATACTGTATTGGTAAGTGATTCCAGCCACAATAAGAGAATCGAAAGCCGTGGTAGTTTCAATGACCGTTTTGGTTAAAAAATCAACTCTTTTACTGCCTACATTATTTTTTTTAATGGCGTAACCCACAATCGCTTCATCTTGCTTGCGAACATCTTTCCACTCCAATATTAATCTATCGTTGGAATAATAAAATTGAAGATCGTTAGGTGAAACAGTCTCAATTTTTCTATTGGGAACAATGTCAACCATATTGCTATTGGCACTAGCATCTTCCCGCAAATTTTGTGTAACTACTGTATAATAATATTTACTTCTTCCACTGAGTGTTGCAGATGTGTCAATATATTTTTTTATTTTAAGTGGACCGCCAACAATGGCCATATTATCGGGCGAAGTGCCTCGGTAAATATAATAACCAAAAAAACTTGGCACACTATCATAATTCCATTTTAAAGCAATATTGGTGCCTACGTTTTCTACTTCTAAATTACTCGGCGGCAAGGGCTTGGAAAAAATAGTGTACATACCTAATCCTTGTGCAGGTAAATCTTGAACTAAATTGGTTTGTGGAAGATATAAGGCTTTTACATTGTATGTGTAACTCACGCCTACCTTTAAGCGATAGTCGGTAAACAATGAATCTTTAGCACTTAATATAGCAACTGTATCAACAGTTAAGCCATCTGTTTTGGTTATTTCTACTCCTGCTATATAAGGTTGTTGGGGTAATTTTTTCCAGCTAATTTCAACCCCATCTAACACTTCTTTAGTTTTAATACTCAAAATAATTGGCAAGCGTTTTTTATCAATAGCAAAAGAAGTACTGGTATCGGAATTATGCCCAATATTCTGCACTTCATCTTCTAACTGTAAATAACAACTCAGCACTTCATCGGGTACAGTTTTCTTTGAATAATAAAAACTAAGTGTATCGCCTGTACTGTTAGGATTGCCTAATGACATTTCTGGAAAAGGCGACCAACCTTGAGCGTTATAAGAAAATATTTTTGCCCTCACCATGTTTAATTCAAAAGGTAAAAGCTTGGCTAAATCTTTAAACCCTTTTTTATTTGCAACTAATTTATTGGCATTTTCTTTTGGTTTAATCGGCAAAGGTAATTTCCAACTAACACTAATAAAACTGTCTGTGGCTATTACATTACTCTTCTTAGGTTTTAATTGATTTAAAGCCTCATTAGCTCCTTTGGTTTCAACAAAAGTATAACCCCAAGGTTCTTCGGTTTTGTTTTTATCTACACGGGTTAAAACATACATGTATTTTTCACCTTCCTTCACTTCTTTGTCGAGATACATGTGACCCATCGCTATTCTAACTGCGTTGCTCAAATAATTAAATCCATAATAACGTGGGTCCGATTTTGTTTTAAAGAAATTCAATAAATCACCATTGCTTTTTACATTAAAGGCCGATTTCAGGGTAACAATATCGTCGGCAGAAAAAAGCTTATTTAAATCACCATTACTCTGAACTACTCTTGCCATTCCAATTTTTTTATTGTCCGATTGATTTGAATCAGCCCCATCTTGCAAAACCGTTCTTCTTTCAATAACAAAATAATCGGTACTCGCCAATTTTGTTGAATCACTCATCATATCTGATAAGAGATCGTACATATAAATATAATTTCCGTTGGGGGAACTGATAGAAGGAATGTATCGCTGGTTATTGGTGGGCGACTGTGCAAAAATAGTTGCATTCATCGCCATTAATAAAAATAATATACCGCCAAATTGCTTACTCATTTTATTCATTTTTTCTGTGTTCAATTAATTTAAACTAAAAGTCCATTTAGGGCTTCCTTTTTGTTTGTATGAAAATGCGGCGCTTTTATCAATACAAACTTTAACAGCAAATCCTCCACTCGTTTTATAATCATTACAAGCACATTCATTTATTTGTAAATACATACTCATGGCAACGCTACCAGCAATATTCCAGCCATCTGTATTATTATAGCCTCCTTCTAAAGCAAGTGCAAATTCGGCACCTCCCCCAAAGTTAATAGGGCTAGTACCTACAATACTTAATACGGCTGTGGCGCTTGCATTTGCATTAATTTTTAGTTTTGCATTAAAATTATTGGTTGAATAATTATAGTAAAACTCAATTTGCCCCTCAGCACCATAAGAATAATTTACATTAACAGAGCCAGCACTAAAAATGCCTATGCCTATACTTCTATTCCAAGAACCACTTGTTTGCGGAATAACTGCTTGTATATTTAAATAGATCCCATCAAAACTAGTCTGGTTGGTATTTCGGGCATAAGTAAGAATTAAATCAAAAGCAGTTTTAGCAGCTTGCGTTACATTGGCTTCATTTTTATCGAAATTAATGCCCAGTGCTATTTGCGCATTGCCATTGGCTATATCTCCTAAATTAACTTGCGCATTAATGGATAAGAAAAAAGCTGCTTCATTATTGGCTTTAACTTGACCAAACATCACTCCATCTACCTTACAATCAACTCCTTTAATAATATTCTTTTTTTCTAAGTTTACAGTTACTTCTAAAAAATTTCTACAAAAATCTACCGTTGCATTTATTTTACCCCATAAAGAATCTTTTAAAAATAATCTAGCACTACCCCTAAGTATTGGCTTGATACCACAATTTTCACCTTCAAATAAAATACCCAAGGTATCTACACTTAAATAGGTTGCTCCTGTTGTAGGTTTAGTAGGCGATAAACCACATTCGCCTTTTAAATACACCATAAACCTACTTCCAATAGATTCATAAATAAATCCACCACCACCACTGTACCAAGATACCGGCCCCGTTTTAACCCCATTCAATGGCACACTAATGCTTGCTTGCATATAAGTGCTTGTATTCCTGATTTTATAATAGCCGAAACTTGCTTTAAAAGTTTTCATAGCCATGGTAAGTGAGCCGCTACCATTAAAACCAATAGAATCCCCTTCTAATTTTAGAGCTACTTTGGTATCAAACTTAAAGGCTTTATTTTTTAACCCTAATGAAATGCTATCTATTGCAAACTTAAATTCACCCCCAAATTCGCCAAATACAAATTGAGCTTTGGCATCTACTTCCATTCCCTTTACATCAAACTCCAATCCACCTTTTATACCAATACCCCAAGCCGTTTTGGTACTCTCCACATCTACAGGGTCGTCGGGTGCTGCACCCGGCTCTTCTTTTTCAGCAGGTTTTGCATCGCTTTTAAGGTATTCCTGCATTTCTAAAACCGTCATATCGGTACCCACATTTACCACCAATTTCTGGATGGCTATTTTTGCTACTTTAATATCAATTTTAAGATCCGATTTTGCTACAAAAAATACTGACCATTTCTCTGAATCAAACTTAAATGTTTGAATTTCTATGGGGAATAAATTACTTACAATTGGAGGTTTAGGCTTTGCGGCAGAAGAAGTTCTTGAACCAGAAGATGCAGGCCTTGCTGCTCTTGCTGTTGAAGATGAACTACTATTTCCACCTGCTGGTCTAGCAGTTGAGCTCGACTTCCAATCGAGGGTACCCGCTACTTCAAAGGAGAAACTTTTTTTGACACCATCATATGCCATTTCAATTTTGTCATCTTCATTATTGGTAGTAAAACTCAGGTTCTTAATATTAATACCGCTCTCTGGCAGTTTTAAACTAAGGGAAGCATTGAAAGTACTGCCTGCTTTCTGAATAAAGAATTTTTCAATAACCAATACATTCTCTTCATCAGATGCTGGTGGCGTTGCTTTTTTTGCAGCCGCTTTTTTAGTCGCTTTTTTGGGTTTTGCAGTGGCAGTTTTTGTTGTCTTCGATTTAGCAGCCTTTCTTACTGTTTTTCTGGTTACTTTATTGGTTTTTTTAACTGCTTTTGTTTTTTTAACCTTCCCTGTTTCAGGGCGTCCTGTTTTACGTGGTTTTTTGGTGACTTTTGTTTTAGGTGCTTTAGCAGGAGTTGTTTTTTTACTAAACCAAACCTCCCCACTAAATCCAATACCCGGATTTCTGGTGCCTATTCCTGTAACTTCAAGACCAGTTAATTTTGTTTGCAATTTGCCCATTTTTAATTGCAATGGATTGTCTTCAAAATCAAGACCAATGGATTCTAATTTTAAATCGGCTCCAATTATAGTCCCACTAATATCAACCAGATCGTCATTACTTCTCCCTCTCTCTGTTTTCAATAAGCTAGTAGGAATTTTAAAGAAGCCTTCCAAATTAATACCTGCACCATCTAATGAACATTCGGTTTTACTAACCTGTATATTGAATTCAGAAAATATATTCGCTTTAATGGTGGTATCACTAGCAGAACCACCTTCCGCATTGCCGAATTTAATGGGGAAAGACTGGTCTTCACTAAATGCGGCTCGTTCAGCCTCATCAGGTGAAATAAATATATATTGGAATTGATAATCGCTATTGGGTAATTGCAGGGTTGCATCTGGAAGTTTAAAAGGAAATTGAGGCGAGATGGCCTGAACATTACTCAGTTTTAATTTAACATTCCCTGTTACTACACCTACACTAAACTTTCTTTCATCTGCATCACTACTTTGCGGTGGTATTAGCTTTAAATTGGTAATTTCTACCGGAGCAAAATCGAATGCTTTTGCATTTAAGATTGTTTCAGTAAACTTTATTTCGTCTTTAACGGGATATGCATTTCCATCGGCATCTACTGTTACTTCTATATTTTCGAAACTGAGTTTGTCATTGCCAGTGGTAGTAGTGAATACATTATTCGATTCCAATAATATTTTACCAGTAATAAAAAAAGTGGTATCGTTTTTACCTTTGCGTTGTTCTTCTAATTCTATATCATAACCACTCAATGAAGACACCACCAGTGCTTCTGTATTTTTAGTCAATAAAAAATTAATACTGCGTTTAAGTGTAGTGGTATCTTTTGTGAAGTTGATGGTGGTATCCATGGATAAATAGCCATCCCGTGCAAAATGAAGCGTTATTTCTTTGGCTGGTAGTCCAATGGTGTACAACCCTTGCGTATTTGAACTGCCAGAGTACTCCCCCATTCCTTCAACGGTAATATCTACCGAATCTATAATAGCACCCGAAGCACTGTCTTTTACCGAACCAGCTAATACCACCATTGCTTTTAATTGTGCTATGATTGTTTGCGGTGCTCTAGTAGAATTAAAGCTGCCCGCAAATGGTAAAAATCCAGGATTAGTAGCAGTAACCTTCTCAGGATTAGGTAGTATAATAAAATTGTATTTATTACCGGGATATTTAGAAACAGTGAATACATTACCCGACTTTTTATCAAGTAGAATTGTATCTAAAATTTCATAATTTCCATTGTCCCCTACAGGTTGGGTAATATACATAAGGGCATCTTCTACGTTCTTTTCTTTGCTTTGTGGCTTTATAATTACTTGGTTTCTATATTTAGGAGATGCCTTAATTTCCTGCCCATAACTGAAAGACTCCGAGCTGGTAAATAAACTATCTGACGATTGCTTCCCAGACACAATACTTACAGCATTAATTAGTGCTTTCTCGTTAGTATACCCTTTAACAAAAGAAAACTTAGTGTCTAAAGTATTATATCCATCTGCCTCAACTGTAATTTGTGTAATGCCTGCATCGTCTCTCTTTCCAATAAAATAACCATTCTCATCTGTGGTGGCAAAAAGGTAGGATGCATCGAATTGAGATGTTCGAATGTTATAGCGTCTATCAAAAACTTTTGCATTCGATATAGGTATCCCCTCGGGATTAAGAATTCTGCCAAAACAAACTGTTTTTGGAACAATATTACCCAAAATATAATCCGTTTTAAGCTGGGTACTGGTATCAGATAATTTTATTTTTATATCAGAAAATGGAGAACCAACCCCTACACCAAAACCAAGCTTAAGGTCTTTTAGTGCATAAGCTCCTGGTAAATTTAACGTATAACTATTTCTACCTACACCAGTTGCTACCCGATCAACTTCTACTCGTATGGTAGTTAGTGCAGTACCATCCGCAGAAGAAGAAGCTACACGAACCAAAGCTCCATTCACATTTCTCGCATTGGTAGCGGTAGAACTTGCCACCGTTCCAAACAATCTCACTATGGGGTCGTATTGAACAGGTGCAGAATAAATGGCACTGTATTTTAATTGGTTATTGTACAGTGTTAGGGGTATAGGATACCAGAATCTTAAAGCTTCGGGCATACTCACCCTCGTTATTAAACTGGTATAATTACTGGCGCATACTATGTTTTTAAAAGTATTTTTATCATCAAAATCAGCCACTTTAATATAGTCAATTCCATTGTTAGAAATAGTGGTAGCCACAGCAGTACTGCCCAATAATAATTTATAAGATTTTTCCCATTCTGTTTTCGGGATGAATACTTCAAGGCTTGCCCCTTTTGCATTAGCCGCAATGCCTTGCCTTGCTAATGGTAAAATAGTAGGATTGATAATAATGCTCTTTACAATCATTACTGTTGTATCAGAAATTTTTGAAAGTATTTTTTTGCCACTTGTTTCAGCAGATAAATCATACACAACTTTAGGCACGGTAAATAGAGTGGAGGCATTGGTAAACTCAACAGATAATGACCATTTATTTTGTTTGTCTTTAATGATTGCTCCAGTATCAATAGCAATAGAAAAATTGCCACTGTTATCGGTTTGCTCTGTGCTCGAGGGTTGTCCATTTTTTAATAAAGTAATTGTTGCTTTATTCAATGGTAAATTGCTTGACTTATTATTTACATTTCCGGCACCACCGGCTGCTGTTGCTGCCCAAATTTCATTGGCCTTAGCATTAGCGCCTATTAATGAATTGCTTGCTGGATAGCTTGGCATTTCGTTGTATCCCCAAAAAACTTTTGCCAATTTTTTTGCCACAGGTGGCGGCGGTGGTAAGGGAACAGACACCGTAAACGCATTTGAAAAATTGGTATTGATATTATCACAAACTGTTCCTACTTTAATTTCATAAGTCTTACCAGACTGAACAGGGTTAATGCTGCTAAAGGAGGGGCCATTCGAAATAAAAACATCCGTCCACAAACCAGTGCCCGCTTCCCTATAAGACATTTTATATTCTTTGTTTTGGGGATTCATAAGCCAATTCACATTCAATCCCTGCCCTATTAACATGGCTGTAACATTTTCTGGCGTATTGCAATTTTTACGGTATTTAAAACCAAATACATCACTCAGTCCATTGTTACGAAGTCCCTCTTGTTGAGCTGGGTCGTTGGCTACCACCTGAACTGTCCATGCATAATTTTTCCCCGGAATCAATTGAGGTAAACTTGCGCCATAAACCAGGTTAGTGGATCTTGTTGAGATGGTATGTAAGGTTCTAGCTGTTTGGTAGGCGGCATTCAAAGGAGAGAGCGTGTCGAGTAATTCTTTTAAAATAAATCTGTACTCAACACCTGATGCTGTAAGGTTGGAGTTGTTCAACTGCCTTGGTGTCCAATTAAAAAAGATATTAATGGGATTTTGAAATAAAATGGTTGAGTTTTGCAAAGGTGCATTGAGCAATGGGGGATCAGATAAACTTAAATAAGCATAACTGCAAAAACTGGAACTTAATAATTTATTACTAAAAAACTCTAGCACTTCAAAACAAAAAGAATAACTGCCTTCCGGAATTCGCCCCGCTGCCGTGTATTGTGCTTTAGACATAGACCCTAGAAAATCCAAATTAGTTGTATTAAAATAGGGCGCCAAATCTGTGGAATTAATGGAAGTTGGAATACCATTGGGTAATGTGATAGGCGTTAATACTGCATTATCGCTTGTTCTAATTTGTCCTGTTGGGCCAGTAATGGTTACTTTTAATTTTACACGAAGTGTAACACCTTGTAAATCTCTATTGGTAAGTGTTAACAACAATTTAGGAGAAGTACCTGAGGTAAGTGCACTTAATTGTAGAGGAGTAGGACTGATTAACTGAGAAATCACTTGCACCGGAAATACCTGTTGAGCCACTGCTTTTGAAGCAACTGTAAATAATAGAATTGCCACAAAAAAAGTGCGTATACTATTTCTTAAATGAATTTTATACATCTCAATTCTATTTTTTAAAGCCAATTTGATCGTATTCATATTTCCTAATTAAATCAATCTCTTTTAAATTATTGAACAATCATTTGAAAAAATCCAGGTGCAAATGAGGTTTCTAATATCATAACATAAGAACCATTTCCTAAGCTTAAATTGTAAGGGATGGTGAAACTATTACTAGAGGCAAACGGCATATTACTTATTACAACACCAGTAACCGTATTAACCAAACGAAGTCTTATTGCACTGGGTTGACTCAATTTAATATTCACCGTAAACACACCACGATTGGGGTTGGGAGAAATTCCAAAACGCTCAATAAAATAAGACAATACAGGAGATCCCGGATTGGGAATACCAGTAGGTTGTAATACCGAAATAGTTTTAGTAGAAATGCTTTGGCAAAGACCTCGCACAGTTCTTAATCCAACTGTATATTGCCCTGCTGCATTAAATCTTAATTCTAATAATACTGGTCTTTGAGAAACAACTGTATGAGAAGTACCTATAGGCAAACTCCATATTGATGAATCGGGGAATGGTTGATTAATATTTACCAATTTTACGGTATCGTTTACAAATACATTCGTTGCTACTTGAAATTCGGATTTAATGGAATCTCTACTTGCTCTAAGGCTGAGGGTATCTAAAGCAATACAACCATTGGATGAAACAGCCCTTGCATAATAAAAGCCAGGTGCCGTAAGCGTAACAGTAGGCGTAGAAGCGGTAAACCCAACAGAACTGGTCCAACTATAAGTACTACTTGGGAAGCTGGTATTGGTGATATCGGTTTTATAATTTTGGTTAGCGCATATTGTATAAACAGAATCAACCCGAATAATAAACAAAGGAGGATTGGTTACGGTATTAATTCTAGTTGCGGTACAACCATTGGCATCTCTTGCTGTAACTGTATAATTACCTGCACATAGATTGGAGATTAAACTTGTAGTTGCACTATTGCTCCATGTAAATGCGCTTACACCTGTTCCGCCAGAAGCACTGGCTTGTATAGAGCCATTGCACTGGTTATTACAACTTGGGTTGGTAACAATTGCATTTGCAATTAATTGAGTGGGTTGTGTAATGGTTTGCATTGTAGTGGTAAAACATCCTAAAGCATCCGTAACCCGAGCAGTATAATTACCAATTGTTAAATTATTGATGGTATTTGCAGTGCTATTATTAGGAGTCCACAATATTGTATAAGGCGCTACACCTCCAGTAATAGAATTGATTGTTATAGATCCATTATTGCCATTAAAACAAGATACATTCTGTGCAGTAAGCACTGGAACGATAGTGGTGTTACTCAAGGATACAACAGTTTCTACTTTTGAAACAATAATCCCTTGTGCATCTCTTACATTCACGGTATAAACTCCAGAGCTAAGATTTAAAAAAACTGGATTGGTTTGATAAACACCAGCATTTAATGAATAGGTTAATGTACCAAATCCACCAGTTGCTGTAATGCTTATTCTACCTGAAGTAGAATTGATACAAGGATTATTTAAAATTGTAGAAGTAAATGTTACACTGTTGGTGGTTAATATAAGATTGG
>JANOQC010000071.1:0-15295 GCA_031422175.1 Sphingobacteriia bacterium
GTTTCTAATGGGGCATATGATATATCTTTTTCTGGTGGAGAATATGATATGGGGATTATTAAATTTGATCCTACTGGCATTAATCGGTTGTATGCAACTTATATTGGAGGGACTGGTAAAGATCAACCTCATAGTATGGTAGTTGATAGAAATGGAAATTTAATAATTGCTGGAAGAACAAATTCACCCGATTATCCAACCAAAGTAAAAAAATTTGGAGATGGAGGTAAGTATGATATAGTTGTTACTAAATTAAATCCAACAGGGTCTGCTTTAATTGGTTCAATGGTAATTGGTGGTAAAGAAGATGATGGCGTAAATATTTCACCGAATTCTTCTGATAGACTCGGAAGCATCTCTACAAGAAGGAATTACGGAGATGACTCTAGAAGTGAAGTTATTGTAGACAACAACAATAATATCTTATTAGCTTCTGTTACACAGTCTACTGATTTCAAAACCACCTCTGGTGCTTTTCAAGAAAAGCCTGGAGCCGGGGTAGCTGGTGGACGATACCAAGATGGTGTTGTTATAAAATTTGATGCAAATTTAGACAATGTTATTTTCAGTTCTTTCCTTGGTGGAAACAATGATGATGCGGCATTTGTGTTAAGTATTAATCCAAGTAATGGCGATATTTATGTTGCCGGAGCAACTTTGAGTACAGACTTTCCGGGAGATAAAACAGCTGCATTGTTTGCATCTAATCAAGGTTCAGCAGATGGATTCATTGCCAATATTAAAAGTGATGGATCTGTTATTAATAAAATGACCTATATCGGAACGACTGGAGAAGATGTATTATTTGGAATTCAATTTGATAAATTAGGATCTCCTTATATCACAGGAACTACAACAGGAGTTTTCCAGGTAAAAAATTCTCCATTCAACACAAAAAATCCGGGTCAAGAAAATGGCAAACAATTTATTGCAAAGCTAACGCCTGATTTATCATCATTCGTTTTCTTTACCAATTTTGGAAACCCAAATGCAAGTATCCCAAGTTTATCAATTACAGCATTCTTAGTAGATCGTTGCCAAAATATGTATATATCAGGTTGGGGGGGATATAATTCGGAGTTTAGATCAGGAAGTTTAGACGGAATGCTTATTTCACCAGATGCCTATAAAAAAGTAACCGATGGAGCTGATTTTTATTTTTTTGTATTAAGCAAAAATGCAGATAATCTGCTTCACGCAACATTTTTTGGACAAGATTCAAGAGCAGGATTATTTGATCATGTTGATGGTGGCACATCTCGCTTTGATCCCAACGGCACTATTTATCAAACAATCTGTTCTTGTGGGGAAAGTAACATTCAAAATTCATTGTTAGGAACACCTGGTTCATGGTCTCCTCTTCGTGGAAATATTGGGACTGAACAGAATGTTTTTTGCAATCTATTAGCGGTTAAATTAGCTTTTAATCTTGCTGGAGTTGGAGCTGGGATACAATCTGCCATTGATGGCAGATTAAGAGATTCAACGGGTTGTGTTCCATTAACTGTAGATTTTATAGATACTATTGCTACAGCAAAAACCTATTACTGGGATTTTGATGGTGATGGAGTTGATGATTTAACTACAAATACTGCAAAAGCAAGTTTTCTTTATAAATTTGTGGGTAATTATAGAGTTAGATTGACTGCCGAAGATTTGAACTCTTGCAATGAAAGGGATATTTCTTATATTAATATTTCTGTTAGAAGTGATGCTGTTACTAATTTGAATTTTAGTTATAAAATTCTTGGAGATTGTAAAGACAGAATTTATCAATTTACTAATTTGGCAACCCCTCCTGGAGTTAAACCATTTACTACTAATTCTTTTCAGTGGGATTTTGGAGATGGTTCTCCAGTTGTTAATTCCGATGCTTCACCTCAACTACATACATTTCCATCTGATGGTCCTTATAAAGTTCGACTAACTTTAAAAGATCCATTGTTTTGTAATGAAGATGATTATATAGAGCAAACAGTGAGGGTGTCTAAATCTTTCATGCCATCTTTTGTTGCAGATACAGCTTGTATTGGAACTGCAACGAAATTTAAATATACAGGAACGGGAGGAGCGAGTTTTGTATGGGATTTTGGTGATGGAACACCTCTTCAAACAAATACTGGAGATATTACCCATGTTTATAATGGTGTTGCAATATATGACGTCAAATTGAATGTTACAGACAATAATACCTGTGATCCAGTGAAGACTATGCTTGCAATTGGCAAAGCGGTAGTAAGTGCTTTACCTACTTCATCATTTGTTTATAGTCCATTAGTCTCCAGTGCAAACCAAATATATTCATTCACCAATTTATCTACCGGCGGCTTTTCTTATTATTGGGATTTTGGAGATAGTAGAGCTATAAGCACAAAGAGTCTTGATACTACTATTAAATATACTTTTAATGCTACTGGTAAATATAATGTTTGTTTAACTACTACTAATACAGCTGGATGTATTGTAAAAGATTGTAAGGAAATTGATGCATTGGTAAATCCATTGTTTGATGTGCCCAATGCTTTTTCACCCAATGGCGATGGAACCAATGAAAGAATTTATGTGAGGGGTTTTGGTATTGCCAAAATGACTTGGCGAATTTTTAATAGATGGGGTGCAGTGGTTTATGTTGGCACCAGCCCTAATGAAGGATGGGATGGTAAATTCAATGGAAAAATTCAACCCCAAGAAGTGTACAATTACACTTTGGAAATTGAATTTTCTGACAAAGTAAAAGCCTTTAAAAAAGGAGACATTACATTATTAAGGTAATTACATGAACGCAAGAGCAATAACCATAGTTAAATATTTTCTACTTGTTTTTATATTAAACAGTTCACTTATTCATTTACATGGGCAAGACCTCAATTTTTCGCAATATTTTAATAATCCAATATTTGTAAATCCTGCTAATACAGGTTTCAACCCGGATATGGATTACCGGATCGGAGGCAATTATAGAAATCAGTGGGCTTCAACTTCAAGCCCATATAAAACAATGGGAATTTGGGCTGATTCCAAATTATTGGCCAACAGATTTGAGAATGGCTGGATGGGAATAGGTGGCGGCATTATGAAAGATGTGGCTGGTGCAGGAGTTTTGTCATCTACAAGTGTTAATTTATCTTTAGCTTATCACCAAATGCTGGGATATAAAAGTTTATTGAGTGCCGGTTTTTCAGCTGGGATTGTTTCTAAAAGAATTGATTTTTCAAAACTTACATTCGATAATCAATGGAATGGAAATTTTTTCGAATTAACCATTCCTTCTAATGAACCATTTGCTTTTAGTCAGGCAGCCTATTTAGATCTTTCTATGGGGTTGAATTATTCCTTTTTTGCTTCTGAAAATGCCTATTTTAATGGGGGTATTAGTATCAGTCACTTAAATCGACCAAAGGAAACTTTTTTTAATACTTCAGTTACTGATAGTAGAATTAATATGAGGTATACTTTATTTGCAAATGCAAGTATTAAAGTACAAAATGTCTGGATAATCAACCCCAATATTTATTATAGTAGTATTGGAACAACTAATGAAATTGTTTTAGGTATGAATGCCAATAGAGATTTAAGTGGAGATGGAGCTAAGCAATTGATATTTGGTTTATATTATCGCAAAAATGATGCAATCATTCCTGTAGTAGGTTATCAAATTAACGATATTAAAATTACCGTTAATTATGATGCTTCTACTTCATCAGTTAGTAGTGGAAATGCAGTTAGAGGTGCGTATGAAATATCTATAGTGAAACATGGACTATTTCCTTCTTCAGCAGGTAAGTCTGTTAAATGCCCTACGGTTAGGTTTTAAGTTATTGAGTTATTCTTAACTCTAAAATCATAATTCATAATTCTTAATTGTATCTTGTGTCTTCATAATTAACACATGAAATACTTACCCCTCGACCCCGCCATTTTTATAAATAATAGAAAAAGATTTTCCAAAAAAATGTTGCCCAACAGCATTGCTGTTTTTGTGAGCAATGATGAATGGCCCGCTAATGGTGATGCCTTACATTCATTCAAACAAAATAGTGATTTGTATTGGTTAACAGGTATTGAACAAGAAGATACAATGGTAATTCTTTTTCCGGATTGCCCAGACCCTAAATATAGGGAAGTGTTGGTGTTGGTAAGGCCAAATGCGTTGAAAGAAAAATGGGATGGTAAAAGATTAAGAGCTGCAGAAGCAACTACTATTTCAGGAATATCGTCTATTGTTTGGTTAGATAGTTTAGATGCATTGTTGCAAGGATGGATGCATTTGGCTGATACTATTTATTTAGATACCAATGAAAATGATCGAAAAGCATCTTCTGTTAGAACACGTGAGTATCGGTTTGTGGATGAAATGAAAATGAAATATCCATTGCACCAATTTCAACGAGCTGCTAAAATAATGAAACAGCTTCGTTCTATTAAAAGCAAAGAAGAAATTGTTGTTGTACAAAAGGCCATTGATATTACTGAACTCACTTTCAGAAAGTTGTTGAAATTTATTCAGCCGGGCGTAAATGAATATGAAATTGAAGCAGAAATATGGCATAGCTTTTTAAGTCAACGCGCTACTGGTCCTGCATATGGAAGTATTATTGCCAGTGGTGATAATGCTCGAACACTACATTATGTGTCTAATAATGCTGAATGTAAATCTGGCGATCTAATTCTAATGGACTTTGGTGCAGAATATGGTGGCTACAATGCCGACTTAACAAGAACCATTCCTGTGAATGGAAAATTCTCTCCCCGACAAAAAATTGTTTATAATGCTTGTTTGTATTTGCACAATTATGCAAAATCAATTTTAAAGCCGGGTATTTCTATTGTTGATTATACTGATAAAGTAGGGGAAGAGGCAACCAAGCAATTTGTAAAAATCGGTTTGTTAAATAAAGCCGATATTAAAAATGAAGACATGGAAAATCGTGCGTATAGAAAATATTTATATCACGGAATTTCCCATCATTTAGGAATTGATGTACATGATTTGGGAACCCGTACTTCTCCAATTGAATCAGGTATGTTATTTACGATTGAGCCTGGAATTTATATAGAAGAAGAACAAATGGGTATTCGTATTGAAAACAATTTTTGGATTACGAAGTCTGGCAGTACCGACTTAATGAAAAATATTCCTATTACTGTAGAAGAGATTGAAACTTTGATGAAAAAGAAATAACCATGAAGCAACAGATTCCCAATCTATTTACTTTGAGCAATTTATTTCTTGGTTGTATTGCTATTATTTACATTTTACAACCTGGGCTAACCCTAACCGTAAATAGTGATGGAGAAAATTTGGTATCTATTCCTGAAAGAATGATGTGGGCTGGTTGGTTCATTATTGCTGCAGCAATTGTAGATTTTTTTGATGGTTTTGTTGCCCGCCTTTTAAAAGTGCCATCGGAAATGGGAAAGCAGTTGGATTCTTTGGCAGATGTAGTAAGTTTTGGCGTAGTACCTGGCTTGATTGCATTTCAATTTTTAAGATGGAGTTTTTCTCAAGATCCAGGAGGCTTGGATGTTCCTATTTTTTGGTTATTGCCAGCTTTATTAATACCCTGTGCTGGCGCATATAGATTAGCTCGTTTTAATATTGATACCAAACAACAATTTGGATTTAAAGGAGTGCCAATACCTGCCATTGGTATGTTGTTTGCCTCTTTTCCTATTTTGTATTGGTACAATTCCATTGAGTGGATCAATAAGCTATTGTTGAATAAATGGGTTTGGTATGGCTTGATTGTATTAAGTAGTTATTTGATGATTTCTACTTTGCCCATGTTGGCGTTGAAATTCAAGGGGTTTACAGCAAGAAAAGCAGCTCCTTTCGTACTGGTTTTACTTATTGCTGCATTGTCTTCAATACTTTTCGGCTGGCTAGCAGTTTCCATTGGATTTTTTGCTTACGTAATTCTATCTTTGCTCTTCAAACAAGTTGAATCATGATATATACAGTTCAGGTTACCGTAATGCCTTTAAAAGATTTGTTGGATCCACAAGGAAAAGCTGTACTTGGTGGATTGCAAAATTTAGGCCTACAATCTATACAAGATGTTCGTGTTGGCAGACATATCACTTTATCAATTGAAGCAGCTTCTGCCGATGAAGCAAAAACCATTGCCGAAAATGCAAGCAAGCAATTATTGGCCAATCAAGTAATGGAATTTTTTGAGATTGCATTAATTTAATCAATTGTTATATTTAGTTCCCACTCCACTCGGAAATTTAAAGGACATCACTTTACGTGCATTAGAGATATTGCAACAAGTTGATTTGATTTTGTGTGAGGATACCCGAACTTCATCAAAGTTGTTGAACCATTATAAAATTGAAAAACCACTTACCCCTTACCACCAGCACAATGAGCATAAAGTAGTTGCACATTTGGCCGACCAGTTGTTGGCTGGAAAAACGATGGCGCTGATTACAGATGCTGGAACCCCAGGTATTTCAGATCCTGCATTTTTATTAGTAAGAGAATGTATTCAAAAAAATATTAAGGTAGAATGTTTGCCTGGTGCAGTAGCATTTGTTCCTGCATTGGTAAATAGTGGAATTCCAACCAATAGATTTGTTTTTGAAGGTTTTTTACCTTTGAAAAAAGGACGACAAACTTTATTAAAAAAATTGGTAGAAGAAGAACGTACGATGATTTTTTATGAAAGTCCTATGCGCTTAGTTAAAACTTTAGAAGAGTTTGCTACCTATTTTGGCGCAGAAAGATATTGTTCGGTAAGTAGAGAACTTACTAAAATGTTTGAAGAAAATAAAAGAGGCAGTTTACAAGAAGTAGCTGATTATTTTAAATCCAAAACTGTTAAAGGAGAAATTGTTTTAGTGGTTCAAGGGAAGGCATAGCCTAATATTCTATCATTATTTCATTTATTTTTTTTCTTTCAATATCAGGTACCCAGCAATCGAGTGCTACCTTTCCAACCGGAATTAATAAAAATGGCTTTTCGTTTTCTGGTCTGTTCAATAGCTTCGATAAAAAATTCATTGGACTTGGAGTATGGGTAAGTGCCCCTAAACCAGCATTATGAATTGCGGACAATAAAAAACCGCAAGCAATTCCACAACTCTCCGTTACATAATAATTCTGGTGTTTATTTCCATGAATATCTATCTCATAACTTCGTTTAAATACAATAATTAAATAAGGAGCGATCTCTAGAAATGGTTTTTGCCAATCTGTTCCTAAAGGTGCTAAATCTTGTTTCCATTCTTCACTCATTCTGCTTTCATAACTTAGTTTTTCTTCTTCCTCTGCTGCTTCCCTAATTTTTTTCTTAATGATAGGGTCTTTTACAACACAAAATGTCCATGGCTGCTTATGAGCACCAGAAGGAGCTGAAGATGCTGTTTGAATGATAGTATAAATCACTTCAATTGGAAACGGGTGGTCTGAAAATTCTCGTACCGTTCTTCTTTGATTCATAAATTGGTAAAATTGATTAGATCTAGATAACATAGTTGTATTGTCGAAACCTTCTTTTGAATGGTTTATATAAGGGAAGCCATCAATAAATTTCTTTTCCATGATTAAATTAATTTCCTGAAATTTACCATTCTTCTATTAGAAAATTGGCATTATGAAAAAAATAAACATTTTAACTTTTATTTCAATTTGTTTGGTATCATCGGTTATGGCGCAGCCTGATCGCTGGCAACAAAAAATTAAATACAATATCAATGTAAAAATGGATGTTACAACCAATCGATTTTCTGGAACAGAAAAAATTGAATATTCCAATAACTCAACAGATACTTTAAAAAGGGTATTCTTCCATTTGTATTGGAATGCCTTTCAGCCGAATAGCAGTATGGATATGCGTAGCAGAGAATTGGGAAAAATAAAACTCAGCGAACCAAATCCAAGAAGACAATCCGATGGCTTGGATTGGGATGCACGTGTAAAAGATAGAATCAGCAAATTAACTCCTAATGAAATTGGATTTCAACATGTACAATCTGTAATGATTAACGGAGTTGCACAGCAACTAAAAGTGCATGAAACTATTTTAGAAGTTGTATTGTTGAAACCAATTTTACCTAAAACAAAAGTGCTATTAGATGTAGCTTTTGATGCCCAGGTTCCATTGCAAATCAGAAGAAGTGGTAGAGATAATAATGCAGGTATTCGCTACAGTATGAGTCAATGGTATCCCAAAATGGTTGAATACGATTACCAAGGTTGGAATGCCAACCAATATATCGCTAGAGAGTTTTATGGAGTTTGGGGAGATTTTGATGTTTCTATTACAATCGATAAAAATTATATGGTATCTGCTGGAGGTGATTTATTAAATGCTAATGAAGTTGGTTTTGGCTATGAAGCTCAAGGTGCTAAAATGATTGGCACAACAGCAGCTACAAAAACTTGGAAATGGCAGGCAAACAATGTGCACGATTTTATGTGGGCTGCTGATCCCTCTTACAAAATGATTACTAGAACTGTTGCTAATGGGCCATTGATTCGTGTAGTATATAAAGCGGTAGATTCATTGGAAAAAAGATGGCAAAGTTTAGCCGATACAGTTGCTGCCGCATATCCTATCATGGCTAAAACTTTTGGTGCATACCCTTATAAAACCTATACATTTATTCAAGGTGGTGATGGTGGAATGGAATATCCTATGGCCACTTTACTTGTTGGAGCAAACATTGGAACAGCCATTCATGAATGGGTTCATAGTTGGTACCAAATGATGATGGGAAGCAATGAATCTTTATATGCATGGATGGATGAAGGGTTTACTGACTATGGTTCAACGAGGGTTCAAGCAACCATGCGAGGTAAAGCAGGATTTATGTACGATGGATCTTATAGAAGTTATTTTAATTTAGCTAAAAGTGGCTTAGAAGAACCAGCTAGCACTCATGCAGATCATTTTAATACCAACTTTGCATCTACAATTACAGCATATAGTAAGGGAGCTGTTTTTATGGAGCAATTGGGTTATATAGTAGGCGATACTATTAGAGATAAAATATTGTTGGCATACTATAACACTTGGAGATTTAAACATCCTAATCCAAATGATTTTGTTAGAGTAGCAGAAAAAATAAGTGGAATGGAATTGGACTGGTATAAAGAATATTGGATCTATAGTACAAAGACAATCGACTATGGAGTAGGTGATATTGCTGTGATTGATAATAAAAGTTCAATTACAATTAAGCGTTTAGGAAAAATGCCTATGCCAATAGATGTGCTAATTACATTTAAAGATGGTACTCAGGAATTGCATGTTATTCCTTTGGATTTAATGTATGGACAAAAACCTGCAGAAAATAAAATTGCAAGAACTTTACAACCAGCATGGCGTTGGACACATCCGGAATATAGCTTTACCACTTCTCGACAAATTAAAGATATTAAGCAAATTGAGATTGACCCTAGTATGCGATTAGCGGATATCAATCGTACCAATAATAAGTTGGTTATTCCAGATTAGTAAATGTTGTTTATTTAGCAACATGGATGATAAATTTTTCTTCGAAATAGGGTTCAGGGAATATTTTAAAGATGGGCATCATTTTAGGCCTTGCTCCACTTTCAAATATTTCCTGTGCCAAATCTCCCCCTTTTAAACAGATCAATCCGTTTCTAATAAAATCGGGGCCTGTAGCTGCACCAGGCTGTTTTTTTAGCAAGGGCATGCTCCATTTTAATAAATCTTTTAAAGGTGCTACTGCACGGGAAACAGCAAAATCAAATTTTTTATTTTTTATATCTTCTGCTCTGGTATGTTGAGTGGTAATATTTTTAATATTTGCAGCTTCGCAAACAGCTTCCACCACCTTTAATTTTTTAACAATACTATCAACTAAGTGAAATTTTACTTCTGGGAAAAAAATAGCTAATGGAATACCAGGAAAACCACCACCACAGCCAATATCAATGATAGTAGAACCAGGTGTAAACTCTACTATAGCCGCAATACTTAATGAATGTAATACATGGTGTAAATAAATACTGTCTATATCTTTTCTGGAAACAACATTTATTTTTGCATTCCATTCTTTATATAATTCATCCAATAATCCAAATTGATTGATTTGAATTTGGGTAAAGTCATTGAAGTACTGCGTAATTAATTCCAATTTTTCCGGGGTGCTTTCCATATGGCAGGGGCTGTAAAAATGAAATAAAAGAACATCCAAATATCCAATAATAAAAACCATGGAAATAAATCTGATTCGTTTAGTTTTTTCATTGTTTTAAAATAAACAAAAGCTTGTACTATGAACCGAAGTCCAAAAACCGCCAATGCTATCCACCAATTAAAAAATAACATACTCAGTACTAAAAAAGGATAGAGTAAAAACAAACTAAGAGAATAAAGTCCTAAAAGAAATTTATGTTTTGGTTTATAATATTTACTAGTAGTGTAGTGTCTATATTTTTGTGTTAGCCATTCACTCCATGTTTTTTTTGGGTCACTTAGTGTGAATGTATCTGGATCTATTGAAATAGCTGTGTTGGTAGCATTGGCAACCTGATTTATGAATAAATCATCGTCGCCACTAGGAATATGGTTAATTGAAGAGAATCCCTTATTTCTTAAGAATACATTTTTTTTATAACTTAAATTTCTACCAACTCCCATATAGGGTGTTCCAACAATTGCATAGGATAAATATTGGATGGCAGTATGGAAAGTTTCAAAACGAATTAATTTATTTAAAAGACCAGGTTGTTTATGATATGCCCCATATCCTAAAACAATTTCAATATCATCTGTATAGGTATCCTGCATTTTTTGAATCCAATATTCAGATGCAGGAACACAATCTGCATCAGTTAACAAAACAATTTCATATTTAGCACTTTTAATTCCCATGGAGAGTGGAAATTTTTTCCCTGTAATCATGATTGCTTCTTGGGTCAACTCCACCATATTTAAGTTCTTAAATGAACGTTTGAACTCATCTATCACATACTTACTCTCATCTGATGAATTATCATTTACCAATACTACTTCATGTGTTGTTTTATAATTCTGAACCAGAACACCGGGAAGATTTTTTACTAAATTATGTGCTTCATCTCTGGCACAAATAACAATAGAAACTGGATGTTCCACTATATTTTCTTTTACACTAGGAATAAAATTAGCCAATCGTTTAAAAAAGTAGCCGTAATAAAAAAGTTGAATTAGGATGATAGAGCAGAATAGTCCAAAACAAATGGCCCAGACAATAGAGGGTATGATCATGCTGCAAAAATAAGGATTTTGAAGGAAGGCATGAAGCATGAGTATGATCCAATAACTACCCTTATTTTTGCTAAATGGCTGCACTTCAATTTACACTTGATAAAACAAGCACTGATACTTCGGCAAGAGCTGGCACAATAGTTACAGATCATGGAACAATTGAAACGCCCATTTTCATGCCAGTAGGTACTGTTGGTTCTGTAAAAGCAGTTACACAACAGCAATTGAAATTGGATGTTCAAGCTCAAATTATACTTGGTAATACTTATCATTTGTACTTACGCCCAGGAATGGATGTATTAGAAGCTGCAGGTGGATTGCATCGCTTTATTGGATGGGAGCGTCCTATCTTAACTGATAGTGGTGGTTACCAAGTATTTTCGTTAGCAGCTAATAGAAAAATTAAAGAAGAAGGCGTTGTTTTTCAATCTCATATTGATGGGAGTAAGCATTTATTTTCTCCGGAATCGGTAATGGATATTCAAAGAAGTATAGGTGCAGATATCATAATGGCTTTTGATGAATGCCCACCTTATCCGAGCGATTATGCCTATGCCAAAAAAAGTATGCATTTAACCCATCGATGGCTAGATCGTTGTTTTGCTCGTTTAGGGGAAACGCCTGATAGGTATGGCTATACGCAAAATTTATTTCCAATTGTTCAGGGTGGCACACATAAAGATTTAAGAAAAGAATCCTGTGAATTTATAGCTTCTAAAAATGCAACTGGTAACGCAATTGGTGGTTTAAGTGTTGGTGAACCTCCAGAAATGATGTATGAATTCACCGCGTTATGTGCAGAAAATTTACCTATTGATAAGCCAAGGTATTTAATGGGTGTTGGTACTCCATGGGATTTGTTAACCTGTATTGATTTAGGCATAGACATGTTTGATTGTGTAATGCCAACAAGAAATGGAAGAAATGGTATGTTGTTTACAACACAGGGTGTTATCAATATTAGAAATAAAAAGTGGGCAAATGATTTTTCTTGTATTGATCCAGGATTACCTGCCGAGATGAGTCAGTACTACAGTAAGGCTTATATGCGACATCTTTTTGTTGCAGGAGAAATATTGGGTTTGCAATTAGCAAGTATTCAAAATTTATCTTTTTATTTATGGTTGGTTAAAGAAGCAAGAAGCAATATATTAACAGGCAATTTCGTTAATTGGAAGCAACAGATGATTGAAATTGTTAAGCGCCGTTTATAAAATCCAATCCTTTATTAAATTAGCATAAACCGTGGGGATAACTGAAGCCTCCATTTATTTTTATGCACTTTTGCAATATTTGTTAAATAGTTTAACGACTTGTGGGTATTTTAGCAATGCTTACTAATCCGTTATCTATTGAAGTCCTAAAGTTATACATCCATTTCCATGGATGTATTTTTTTTACGCATCTTTGTAAAAGTCATGCAAAAACTGGATTGGTATATACTCCGAAAATTTCTCACTACATTCTTCTTCGCAATCTTTCTATTTGCGGTGATTGCTATTGTAGTTGATGTAAGTGAAAAAACCGATGATTTTGTAAAATCACATTTGGGGTTACAAAAAATTATCACGCAATATTATTTTGGTTTTATTCCTCATATCATTGCTTTGCTTTTTCCTTTGTTCGTATTCATTGCAGTTATTTTTTTTACTTCAAAAATGGCTGGCAATAGCGAAATTGTGGCCATTCTTGCCAGTGGTACCAGCTATTCCCGATGGCTTAGGCCATATTGGATTGGTGGAATAATTTTATCAATCATGTTGTGGTTTGCCAACCAGTATGTGGTACCTAAAGCCAATCAAATACGAGGAAGCTTTGAAGCCAAATATATAGATGCAAACTCTAGCTATACTGCATTACTTGGCAAAGCCAATAATATTTATTTACGTATTGATTCTTTCACCTATGCTGGCATCTATTCATATGATACTTCTACCAAAAGAGGTGGACCGCTTTTTTGGTATAAAATAAAGGATAATAAAGTAACTGAAAATCTTAGAGCAGATTATGTTAGTTGGGATACAGCCAGCAAAAAATGGAAGATAGAGTCTATTTTATCTAGACAATTATACCCAATGAAAGAGCAATTGACCGAGGAAGTGGTCCGCTTAATGACTTATACTTTTAAGCCTGTTGATTTAAGTAGGGATAAGTATACTAAGGATAAATTAACTTCTCCTGAATTGGATCGTTTTATTCAATTAGAGGAATTGAGAGGCTCGGAGGGGCTTAATGGGTTGAAGGTAGAACGTTACCGAAGAGATGCAACTTGTATTACAGTATTGCTTCTCACACTTATAGGAGCAATAGTAGCAGGTAGGAAGGTTAGAGGAGGGAGTGGAGTTCACCTAGCGGTGGGTTTTGTGATGGCTGCATTGTTTATAATAACAGATCGGTTTTCTACTATTTTCTCTACTAAGGGTAATTTACCTCCTTTAATTGCAGCCTGGATACCAAATATAATATTTGTTTTGGTAGTGATTTATCTGTATCGAAAAGCACCTAAATAAATATTTTTTAAAAACTCAACTTGAATGGCATCTATTTTGTTATGGAGTTAAGTTCAATTATCTTTGAAGTAAAGAAAATAAGTTACAAAGAATTTTACTAGAAAATATACTCAAGCCATGGGAATCATTAAAGACAAATTCAAAGCCAAAGCTGATGCAGCAAGTATTGAGATAAAAGATATTATCAAAGAGCATGGCAACAAAAAAATAGGCGAAGTAACGCTAGCGCAGGTTTATCAAGGTATGCGTGGTATAACAGGGTTGGTTACTGAAACCAGTTTGTTGGATGCGCAGGAAGGCATTCGTTTTCGTGGCTATACTATACCAGAATTACAAAAAAAGTTACCTGCTGCCATAAAGGGTGGTGAGCCTTTGCCAGAAGGATTATTTTATTTGATGTTGGTAGGAGAGCTTCCTACTGAAGAGGATGCGAATCATATTACTAGTGTATGGCAAAGAAGAAGTCATGTTCCTAATCATGTGTTTGCCACAATTGATGCACTTCCATTGAATACACATCCCATGACCATGTTTGTAGTTGGAGTAATGGCTCTACAAACCGAAAGTAACTTTGCCAAGGAATATGCTAAGGGAATAAATAAGAAAGATTATTGGGATCCTATTTATGATGATTCTATGGATTTGATTGCAAGATTGCCAAGAATAGCAGCATATATCTATAGAAGAAAATACAAGAATAACGAACATATTCAACCAAATGGATTATTGGATTGGTCAGGCAATTTTGCTCATATGATGGGATATGAGGATGAGAGTTTTAAAGAGTTAATGCGATTATATATGACAATTCATGCTGACCATGAGGGAGGAAATGTGTCTGCACATACTACTCATTTAGTAGGATCCGCATTAAGTGACCCTTTTCTAAGTTATGCTGCAGGTATGAATGGATTAGCCGGACCTTTACATGGATTGGCCAACCAAGAAGTGATCAAATGGATCTATGAAATGCAGGAGAAATTAGGTACAGATGATCCATCTAAAGAACAAATAGCGCAATATGTTCAAGATACGCTTAATGCTGGTAAAGTAGTGCCAGGATATGGACATGCGGTTTTGCGCAAAACCGATCCTCGCTTTGAGGCACAAATGGAATTTGGTAAAAAGCATATGGCCGATGATAAATTAGTAAATACGGTTTGGAAAATTTATGAAACAGTTCCACCAATTTTACAATCATTGGGTAAAATAAAAAATCCATGGCCTAATGTAGATGCACACAGTGGAGCATTATTGGTGCACTATGGTTTTGTAGAATATGAATTTTATACTGTATTGTTTGCAGTAAGTAGGTCGCTAGGGGTATTGGCAAGCCTATGTTGGGATAGAGCATTGGCATTTCCTTTAGAGCGTCCAAAATCTGTTACAACTGCATCCGTTAAATTATGGATCGAAGGGAAAGATGAGATCTGGGAGTGATGAAGGAACCAAAAATTGATTATTCACTAACTATCGCCTACCGAAAGATAGATAGTGAATATTACTACTTTTGCTAGCTTAAATTGGTTCTGCCAAATCGAAAGATTGATTGGCATT
>JANOQC010000072.1:0-9817 GCA_031422175.1 Sphingobacteriia bacterium
TTTTTTAGACAGGATGGGTTTTGTTTTTTTAATATGTGTAATCGGTATGGGATTAATTAGTTTGATAGAGAATAGAAATGGAGTGAAAGCAAAAGGGTTGGAGATTGATCGGTCTATGTTTAAATTGAATCCATCTTTTACAGTAGGGGCATTAATTATTTGTGGCGTAATTGCCGCACTGTATACTGTTTTTTGGTAATTAAAATAGTGTAATAAATAAGTCCAATATGATATAATGAAAGAAATTATTACAAAAATATATTATGAACAATTTGGTATTGTACCACAAATAATCGTTCGTTCCCCTGGCAGGGTTAATATAATTGGTGAGCATACGGATTATAATGAAGGGTTTGTATTACCTGCAGCTATTGATAAAGCTGCTTATATAGGTATAAGTTTAAGAGATGATAATGAAATTCAATTATACGCAGCTGACCTTAATGAAACATTTTCTGTCAATATTAATAGCCTAAAACCAGTGGGAGATGTAAGTTGGCCCAATTTTATTTTAGGAGCGGCAGCACAATTTATAAAAAAAGGAATTGTACTAAAAGGATTTAATGCAGTATTACTGAGTGATGTGCCAATTGGTGCAGGTGTATCTTCATCTGCAGCTATTGAATCTGCTACTGTTTTTGCTTTAAACGAATTATTAAAAACCAACTTTGATAAAACAGCAATAATAAAAATGGCGCAAATGACAGAGCATGAATTTGCTGGTGTACGATGTGGTATTATGGATATGTTTGCTTCTGTAATGGGAAAAAAAGATCTTGTAATAAAGTTGGATTGTAAATCGCTCGATTTTGAATATGTTCCTTTTAAATTAGATGGCATCAAAATATTATTACTCAATACTAATGTAAAACACAGCCTAGCGTCTTCAGAGTACAATACTCGAAGAAATGAATGTGAACAAGGTGTTGCATGGGTAAGAGAAAATGATTCGAAAGTAAATTCATTGAGGAATGTAAACATTGATATGCTCAATAAATATGTCTTGCCAAAAAATAAATTAGTTTATAACCGTTGCCTATACGTAGTGGAAGAAAATGAAAGATTAATAAAAGCTTGTGAAGATTTGCAGCAAGGCGATATAGCTGCACTTGGTAAAAAAATGTTTGCTACACACGAAGGATTGAGCAAACAATATGAAGTAAGTTGCAATGAGCTCGATTTGCTTATCAATCTTGTAAAAGACGATGATGCAGTTTTAGGCGGAAGAATGATGGGTGGTGGTTTTGGGGGCTGTACGATCAATTTAGTAAAGGAAAGTGACATTGATAGATTGGTATCTGATATAAAACCAGCATATGAAAATAAAACCGGGTTGCCACTAACGTATTATGTAACATCTATTGAAAACGGAACTGAAATTTTGTAATTATGTTTGATTTAAAAGAGCACTCGCATACAAGGTTAAATATACTTACAGGAGATTGGATACTGGTATCACCACATCGCATGAAACGTCCATGGCAGGGTAAAGTAGAAGTAATTCCTGATGACGACCGACCTTCTTATGACACTTCTTGTAATCTATGTCCTGGTAATGAACGCTCAGATGGAAGTACAAATTCTGTTTATGAAAATACATTTGTTTTTACGAATGATTTTTCTGCTTTATTAAATGAAACTCCTTCGGGGGATATAAATGAATTAGATTTATTAGTAGCCAAAAGCGAAAGCGGAATTTGCAGGGTAATTTGTTTTTCTCCTAGGCATGATTTAACGCTACCAATAATGAGTAGTGATGCAATTGAAGGCTTGGTAAGACTCTGGAAAAAGGAGTTTGAAGCACTTACTGAAAACACATCTATTAAGTATATTCAGATATTTGAAAACAAAGGGGAGGTTATGGGTTGTAGTAACCCTCATCCTCATGGACAAATTTGGGCATCTTCTACTATTCCACTTGAATTGTCCAAAGAAACAAAGCAGCAATCAATTTATTATTCACAACATAATAATAGCTTATTATCAGATTATTTGAAATTAGAATTGGAAAAGGAAGAAAGAATTGTTTTAGAAAATAAGCATTTTGTAGTACTTGTTCCATTTTGGGCAATTTGGCCATATGAAACAATGATTATCAGTAAAAGGCATGTTCAATATATTACTCAATTCACCCTTGATGAAGAAATATCCTTAGCAGAAATTTTAAAACAATTAACTTGTAAATACGACAATCTTTTTCATACTTCCTTTCCATATTCTGCAGGAATGCATCAAGCACCTGTAAATGATGGAGAGCATCCATCATGGCATTGGCATATGCATTTTTATCCTCCTTTGTTAAGAAGTGCAACTGTAAAAAAGTTTATGGTAGGATATGAAATGTTGGCAAATGCACAAAGAGATATAACTCCCGAAGCGGCAGCTGAAAAGTTAAAGTTGTTGAGTAATATTCATTATAGTCTTACTTAATTTATGTGGAAATTCTATACAAACTTGTCTTAATATAACGAATGGATGGCAAAATAATTTGGATATTTACAAAACCTCAAACATCTTTTCTTCTCCCACTTTTACTGTTTGCACATTTACAACCGTTCCGGCAGCATTGGTTATAAAAGCTACAATTCTTGTATTGGCAATATTGGCAATGTTTGCTGGTACGGCTAGAAAATAATTTTTTTCATTATTACTGCCAGATGCACCAATTGCATCACCACTCAATGAACTTATCACTTTTCTTATTATACCATTGTACTCAAAATTTGATATACTAGATTGCCCTCCATAAAGGTTAGCCGAATAATTTGATTGTTTATTGAATAATTTATCCTCAACCAGGTATACGGTAAGTTTTGCGCCGCCTGTTAGCGTTTGAGTGTATCCAACATTTACAATTACCGATAAATTATTGTTATTAATAGAAGATCGGATTGCAATACCGGCTGGTACAGAAGCCTGGATTGTATTAATTACTTGTGGTACATTTTCATATTGTGGGCCTGTCCAACTAATTGTTCTATTGATATAGCCGTTTGGGACACTACTTACCCCTTGTTGTGCAGCTAAATTATTTCCATCAGTGGTAATAAATGGGTCGTTACCAAATAAATGGGTACTTACAACAATGGCTTTATCTGTTTGCTTCTCCAGTAATTCTACCCCATACAAAATACGAGGGCAGTTACCACACCAGGTACCAGAGTATTCTTCAACTAGCACATTATGTTTGTATCCAGTATTGGATGTAACTGCTGCAACTTTTATAGTTATTACGTTGGATGTGAGTGTTCGTTTTGTAGCATATACAGCAAAAGTTCCGGCGGATGCAAAAGTGAAACTACTCCCTGTAATCAAATTACCATTTACATAAATCTTACTGTCGGAAGTTACATTATTGTTATTTTCTGAAGAAGTCACCAAAAACGAAACAGCAACACCTACTGTAATATTCAATGTGCTTCCATTAATAGTTATTGTTTCAGGCCTTGTCTCTGTAAAATCTGATTCGGTTTTGGTGCATGATTGCAAAAGGAAGAATCCTGCGATAAAAATTGGGAGGTTTAATAAATATTTCATATTTGCTTTTTAAAATGTACGAAAATGGTATCCAAACCTTACATGAAAAAAGAAAAATCTTTTTGTAATGAAATCAGTAAATCATCGTCCATCAGTACAAAATGAATTATTATGAGTAGGATTTACTTTATTGTATTACTTTTTATAATGATACAGTCATGTGTAAATGCACAAGCAGTACCTAACATCAAATTAACAACGATAGATGGAAGTAATTTTCAAACACAACAGTTAAATGATATTTCTGGAAAACCAGTGATATTATCATTCTGGGCTACCTGGTGTATTCCCTGCCTAAATGAATTAACCGCCATTAATGATAACCTAGATGATTGGAAGAAACAATCTCGATTTGAGTTTTATGCCATATCTGAAGATGACAGCCGAACAGCTAAAAAAGTGGCAGCGTTGGTAAATGGGAAAGGTTGGAAATTTAATGTACTATATGATAAAAATCAAGATCTGAAAAGGGAAATGAATCTGATGAACATCCCATATACCATGGTCATAAAAGATGGCAAAATAATTTACCGCAAAGCTGGTTATGTAGCCGGCAATGAAAATGAATTATTTAAAATAATAAAAGAAAACCAGTAAAATGATTTTAAGAAAATTAATATTGGGATCACTTCTCTTATTTTCAATCAATACTAAAGCACAGTTGACTGGGGGCTTTGAATCAAATATGGCATTGTATATTGATGATGCTAAAATAAAATTAGAACAGATAGAGGCCAGGCAAAGGTTTCGATCAAACAACTACCTACGTCTTGATTACAAATTTAAAAACTTTACTGCTGGTGTTCAGGTTGAAGCTTATGAACCAAAAGCATTGCTTAATTATTCACCCAACTTGAATAAAACAAATCTTGGTACTTATTATGTCAAATATAAAAACGATAAACTTCGTTTGGAAGCTACTGCAGGGCATTTTTATGAACAGTTTGGTAGTGGTTTGGTTTTAAGAACATGGGAAGACCGGCAGTTAGGTATTGCTAATTCTATTGCCGGTGGTATGGTGAAATTTTCACCGTTGGAATCTATTCATCTTTCTGCATTATATGGCAAACAAAGAAATGGTTTGGGATTTGATTTTACAGATGGTACGATTGCAGGTGTAAATGTGGATGCAGAACTGTCTACTTTACTAAATATTAATAAAGTAAAATTTGGTGTTGGTTTTAGCTATGTAAACCGAAATGATCAAAAGCAAGTTTACGAAGGCTTAAATAAAAATACTTTCCTTTCTTCTTTAAGAGGGGATTTTTCCATAGGAGGTTTTACTGCCGATGTAGAATATGCTTTTAAATCGAAAGATGCTCTAGTGGAGTTTAATACGGTGCGTCCAGATTTGCAGTTTGATGGGGATGCTTACTTGCTGAATCTCGGGTATATAAAAAATGGTTTAGGTCTTACTGCTAATTTCAGGCGATTAGAAAATTTTGGTTTTTATTCTCAAAGAAATGCTGCTGGCAATGTATATAATGAAGCAATGCTCAACTACTTACCTGCACTAACAAAGCAATACGATTACGGTCTGACCAATATTTATGTATATGCTGCGCAGCCAAACCTTAGTTTTGAGCCAGATAGAAATAAGGCTGGTGAAATTGGCGGCCAAATTGGATTGTTTTATCAATTCAAAAAAGAAACCCCTTTTGGTGGAAAATATGGCACTAATATTTCTATAAACTATTCACAATGGCATGGGCTTAAAGGCAGGTATGATGCTGCACAAAGGAAATACGAAGCTGAAAAATTTGCTTTAGGAGAAAAATATTACCGGGATGCAAGTTTGGAAATCAGAAAGAAATGGAATAAAAATTGGTCTTCTGTTTTTACTTATCTTAATCAATATTATAATACCCGATATATAGAAGAAGCTACCGGTGAGGTTAATGCAAATACAATAGTTTTTGATAATACTATTCGATTAAAAAAATCATCATCCATCAGGTTTGAATTGCAGCACCAGTGGGCTAATGGTGGTTTTAAAAACTGGGCAGCTTCGCAAGTTGAATTCAATTTTAATTCCACATGGTCTTTGTTTGCAATCGATTTGTATAACTATGGTAATAGTGTACCAAGCAACAGACTTCACTTTTATAATGTAGGCAGCACTTTTAACAAAGGTGCCTTTAGGGTACAGGTAGGTTATGGTAGGCAACGAGGTGGTCTTATTTGCGTGGGTGGTGTATGCAGGTTTGTACCCCAAAGTGCAGGCTTAAATTTAGCACTCAATTATAGTTTTTAAGCACTTGATAACAATAGCATAACACAAACTTTTTTTATTGTTGTAAGTATAGTAACGGTACTCCGTATAAAATTGATTATGATAATGTAAAAAATATAGAAGGTTGGTTATCAAATAAGCCAGTACCATCACTAAGAATAATAGATGGTAAAGATGTTTATGGCAACCCTGTTTTTAAAACAATTTTATTAGTGGATGCTTTTAAATTTGGTGCTGAAGCTGTAGTTAAAAAAGTGTTGAATGGGGATAGTATTAAGTATGTAAGGCTTACAGGTTATTAAAGCAGTAATATTATTGGTTGTACCGACAGTAGTAAAGATTGCGTAGAAATTTGCAGCCAATGTATTACAGGCACTACTAATAATCCAGTTATGGAAATTGAAAATGGGCAGTATTCTTTTGAATCATTACAAGCACCTATTGCTGTACGTTCAAATGTTATAAATCTTGGTATGCAAACTTTAAGTGGTGAAATAATAGACCCAAAATGTTATTTTGGAGCTATGAATCCCGGCCAGGGGAAACCACACATCAGTTGTGCTGCAAGGTGTATTAGTGGTGGAATAATGCCGGTATTAAAATATGAAGTGAATAATCAAAATAAATATGTTGTATTAGTTGGATTAAATGGAGAAGAAATTAACAGTAAAGTGCTGAATTATATTGGTATACCGGTAGAGATTAAAGGTAATTTGTCCTCAATAGATAATTGGGGTATTTTAAAAATTGATCCAAAAAACAAAATTTATATAGTTGATAAATATTGACACAGTTACTAACTATTATTGTTTTCTTAAACATTGCAAAATGGTTGTTAAGCTTTTTTATTCACCTGTAATGATCCTATAACTTCTCTTATACGAGTACTGTAATCATCTCCTAAGTTCGGCCTTACCCAATGCTTAAAAAGTTACATTAATTAATTATGATTCAGATTTCATGAATTCTGACACTCATTTTACGAACAAGAGTCAAAAAACACGTTTTCTGACTCTTGTTTCGAGTTATAAGTTTAATAAGGTTTATAATATTTCACATTTTGGTAGTATTACTACGCTTTTTACACTTTTTTTAATATTTATCATAATTTTAGTTTAAATTTATCATTAAAATGGTAGTATGCTTACTGAAAATAGAACAAAAATAAACCAATTGTTAGCGATGGTACCTCAGGGTGTTGTACTACAATCTTCATGGTTATTAAGTGAGGGCTATAGCTTAAACTTACAAAAATATTATCGAAATAGTGGATGGTTAAAAGCATTGGAAAATGGTGCAATGTTTCGAAGTAACAATCAGCCGGAATATGAAGGCGGTATTTATGCTTTGCAGCAGCAATCTGGACTTTCAATACATCCAGGCGGAAGATCTGCGCTTGCACTTCAAGGTAAAGCTCATTATATAGAATTGAATACTACCCAAATATGGTTATTTGGTGGTGAAAAAGAAAAGCTACCTACATGGTTTAGAAAACACAAATGGAATCAACAAATTCAATATAAAGCAAGTTCATTCTTACCAAAAGAATTGGGATTGACTGAATTTTCCTTAGCTGGATTTTCTATAAAAATTTCTTCCCCAGCAAGGGCCATAATTGAATGTTTGTATTTAGCTCCTGAAAATTTCGATCTCGTCGAATCCTATGAACTCATGGAAAACTTGAATGACCTTCGTCCAACATTAGTGCAAGAGCTTCTAGAAGCATGTACCTCCATAAAAGTAAAAAGGTTGTTTTTATTTATGGCAGAGAAACTTAATCATAGTTGGTTTAAACATTTAAATCTTTCTAAAGTAGATTTAGGAAATGGGAAAAGAAGTCTTGTGAAAGAAGGTGTCTATATATCAAAATATCAAATAACGGTACCTAAAACGTTAGTAAATAATGAGCAATAATAATTATCATAAGCAAGTAGCTTTATTAATTAGCGTGATTCCAGAAATTGCTTTAGATTCAAGGTTTGCGTTGCATGGAGGCACTGCTATTAATTTGTTTGTTCGAGATATGCCAAGACTTTCGGTAGATATCGACCTAACTTACATTCCAATAGAGGATAGGGAAACTTCATTTAATAATATTTCAGAAGCGTTAATAAAAATAAAGTCGAGTATTGAAAAACGTTTACCGGGCAGTAGGGTAGAGCATAAATTGGAAATGCATAAATTATTAGTGTCACATAATGACGCAATGATTAAAATTGAAGTAAGCCAAATTGTAAGAGGCATACTAGGTGCTGTTACTGAAAAAATACTTTGTGAAAAAGCGCAAAAAAAGTTTGATACTTTTTGTTCAATAAATATTGTACCCAATGGACAATTGTATGGCGGAAAAGTATGCGCTGCTTTGGATAGGCAACATCCTCGTGATATTTTCGATGTAAAACAACTTCTGCAAAAGGAAGGATTTACTAAAGAGATAAAAGAAGGCGTTCTTTTTAGATTGCTTAGCTCTGATAGATCTATACAAGATGTACTATTTCCAAATCTGCAAGACCAGCGATTGGCAATGGCTAATCAGTTTTCTGGTATGTCGGAGGAACAGTTTACTTATGAAGAATATGAATTTGTAAGAGAGACAATGGTTAAAATCTTACAAGCGTCAATAACAGAGGAAGATAAATTATTTATACTTGGCTTTAAGAATGTAGTACCCGATTGGTCAATTTATAATTTTGAAGCATATCCTTCTATCAAATGGAAGCAGTTGAATTTGGAAAAAATAAAAGCTAGCAATCCCATAAAGCATAAAGAGCTTTATGATTCATTGAAAAGAAAATTAGATACTATTTAATTTATTTTCTAGCTCTGGGACTGCCAACTTCGCTTCGCTCGTTGTCTTCCCCAAATGTTGGCCTTACCCAAAGCCCTCGCTTTCGCTCGAGGACTTTGTAGCCTCTATAGGAGCCAGTCGGAAATAATTTGCTGCTGATATTATTGCTGTTTTGGAACTGAAAATTAATGGTTTCAGGACTTTAGTTATTCTTAATTAGATATGTCATTCTATCATTATTCGTATTTACCAATTTTATTCCTAAATCATTTTTCATCTGTAATTTATTGCTGTTTAATGTCCATTTTAGTTGATTTTTGATCAACCTATATCAGGATAAAAATGCTGATTGTTATTCCTTCTGCTCAACTTGCACAAAACCCAATCCTGTTAGTGGCAGTTTTTATTGTTCGTTTATTTTTGTTTTCTTCTTAAATGTCAGGTAAACTGATACTATGAATACCAATAAATAAAGAATTCCTAATGCTGTTTTTCTAAATGTAAAAGTATTGAAGTCAAATTCACGAAGTAATGCTAATCCTAATGTAAAAGCAATCATTGCAAAAAAGAAGTTGAATCCAAATTTATTTTTCATATTAAATTAATGTTTGTTTATTAAATCTATTATTGTTCCAATAAGTACTGGAAAAATCCAAAAAGGAATCATTCCTAAAAGATACGCAAATAATGCTTTAAAGTAGTTTGACATTTTTGTCTGGTCATAAAATTGACCGATTGCCCAAACACAATATGCAATTCCTATAACACCTGCAATTGTCATTAAATTAAGGTGTGTTATTCTTTGTATAATTACAAAAACTGAAAAAATCAGCATTCCCATTCCCATAACAAAGCAAAGCATAATCAGAATTTCAAAAAAATTGTAGTTAGACTTCCTGAAAAATAGTATTAACCATAAAGCAATAAACATTCCCATCATAATGTTTGCATAGCCATAATGCTCTTGCACGAATTTTACAATATTACCAACAGTACTTAGGGTTTCTCCTTTAGCTTCGTGATACTTTACATAACCGTCTTCAATATGAAATACGTAGCATAAAATTGTATAAATCAAAGAAGTTATGATGATGAATATGATTGGTTTTACAAGTCTACTTCTGTTTTCTGAAAGATATTTACGAATGTTTTGTCCTGGATTTGTTGTGAGTTCACGAATTGTATATAAAATTCCACGTTCAAAATGTAGAACGTGTTCAATTTCGTGGATTATATAGTTTCCATCAATTCTTTTTAGG
>JANOQC010000073.1:0-2255 GCA_031422175.1 Sphingobacteriia bacterium
ACTCCATTATTGGGACTGGACTACCGATCCACGTGCAACTCCTGATGCAGTTGGAAATCCTGTAAATTTATTTACAACAAATTTTATGGGTAATAGTAATGGTCTTTCTGGAGTTCCTTTCAGCTCTTTCGGGACTTCTGGTTCATTGTTGAGGGGTATTTCCGGAACGGTTCCAACCCTACCTGGAATTGCCTCTGATACAAGTATTTTAGCCAATGCAAATTTTCAAACTTTTAGATCTGCGTTAGAAGGGGCACATAATTCAGTACATGGATATATTGGTGGTACTATTGGAAATGGACATACTGCGTTTGAAGATCCTTTTGTTTTTCTTTTGCATTCCAATGTAGATAGGCTTTTTGCCATGTGGCAAATACAAAATGGGCAGGAATGGAGACTTGATCCTAATCAGGTTTATGGTACAGAGAGTAGCGATACTGAAATAACTGAAAACATGGAACCCTGGGCTGGAAGTTCGGGACTTCGCCCATGGGGTGCACCAGATAATCAGCAAGAACAAAAAAATTGCAAAACCCCATCAGTTGTCAAGCCTCCGCTGTATGATACTATGGATTTTGCAAACTTAATAATTAAAGATTTTCCGAGTGATATAGGTGCGGAACCATCAACAACCGGTGTTTATTGGGAAACTTCCGATATAGTTGTAAGACCTGCCGATTCCATTACATTCAGCAATTTTGATGCGCATGCAACAGATTTTGGTTTATCCAGTAGGGTTACACGAGGACAAGATAATTTTATTTTTGTACGAGTAACTAATTTAGGACCCAAAACAGCGACAAATGTGGTTGTTGATATTAGAATAACCCCATGGGTAGGAACCCAATTTGCTTACCCGGATGATTGGGTTTTCAGTAACGCTACGCATATAATACCCTTACCATTATTAGCAACTTTTGCTTCCATTAATGCTGGTGATAGTGTTATTGCCAAATTTAACCTGAATAATGCAGATGTCAATACGATGGATGGGTGGTCACCAATGGGTTGGCATCCATGTTTATTAGCAAAAGTTACATCAACTAATGATTTCGCATTTCTTAATCCATTATCAGCAAATGATAATATTTCCATACGGAAAAATAATCTTGCTCAAAAAAATCTTTCTGTTGTTGATGTTGCCTCAAGTTTTTCTGGGAGAATTCAATTTCCATTTATGATTGGGAATTTTTTAAACAAAGAGAAGTTCATGCAAATCATAATTAATAAAGGCAGGTTACCAAAAACCGCAAAGGTTAAATTAGTTGTTGATATTTTAAAATTGGATTTTTCAGGTTTTAAGCTTCCAAAACTTTCATCAATAGGGAATATCACACTTACTAATAGTAAAATTGAATTCAATAAAGAGATTCGTTTTGTAAAACTAACAGAAAGATTTACAAAACTTAAATTGGCCGTTAAACCAAGGCAAATGCATCAAATGAAGTTAGATATTGAGCTACCAAAAGAAAGGAAAACTGGGCAACAGTTCCCTATACAGGTTATTCAGTTGAACACAAAAAATCAAATTGTTGGTGGAGCTACTGTTGTATTGATGACTTAACCTGTACAATTTATGTAATGCTTCCATAACAGCTGCTAACAGTTACAACACAAATCCTCTATTGGCAAATGTGTTGTAACTTTTTTTTCCTTTGTAAAATATTTTCCCTTCACAATACCACATTTGCTCTAATACCTATTGGACAAACAATATAGTACAATTCGGCTTCGCCTCATTTAACTATTTGTTTGATTCCATCGGTATAATCCATTGTAAGATTTTTAAAATATTGACATATTTCAAAAATCACATTGGTAGTAACTCATTTTCATTTTTTTGTCCAATATGTTGCCTTTTGAAATATAGCTTTAAGTTTTCGTGTAAACATATTTTAACAAATGAAAACTTTGTACATTTTACAAAATGTGATTTTCTGGGTATATAATGTTGGTTACGTATGAGAATTCAGCATTTCCCATGTTTCACACTTCAGTCGAAGCGAATTTTACTTTAACAATAGTATTAAAGCAATCACTATTTATTTGTCCAGTATTTCTACGTGTACATTTCCCGTATTTGACACATAAATATTTAGTAGGTAAACTGGTAAAAAAGCCAATATTGAATCCCACTTTTACAGAGTCATTACAAACATTTTATGTGAGCACAACCAAAACAACTAAACAACGGAAGCAGCCGAAAATCCGGAATTAAAAATCCAATACAATTTTCGGCTTATCATATAAGACCC
>JANOQC010000074.1:0-7409 GCA_031422175.1 Sphingobacteriia bacterium
ATAGCTGGTATGAAAAAAATAAACCTCCAACAAAGGGCGAAAGACTGTCCTCAAATACAGAAGAGAGCCCTTTGTTGGAAAACACCATAAAAAATCTCATTATTAACCAAAAATGTCAAACCTTTGCCGAAATTTAATCCAAGAATTAGGGGGTTAATACACTTACGCTTGACCAAATGAAAGTTTTCCTTTCTAATAGAGCTTTGAAGCTATAAACATAGATAGATCTGAGTTGTCAAAATCTAAGTTATCTGGTAGGTTAAGCGTCAAGGTTTTTATTATTCGAATATAAGAATTTTAAAAGTTGAATTAGAGTGTCACTGATAAATTAAGATGCCCGCCAAGTCCAACTTCTATAATTTTTTGTAAAGTTGAAATACGAACATCTTTTATGTCATTCTCAACTTTAGAAATGTATGCTTTATTTGTGCCGCATTTTACAGCAAGTTGTTCTTGTGTTAAACCTTTTTCAAGTCTAGCTTCGTGAATCATTGCTCCTAATTTAAAGCTTTCATAGCCTTTATCAAATTTGTCTCTTTTGGGAGTTCCTTTTTTCCCATATTGTTCTTCAATTAAAAGAGCAAGTGTCTTTGTGTTATTTTTTGTTTTCATAATATTCATCCTTTATTTTTAATGCTTTAATAATTTCTTGCTTTGGTGTCTTTTGTGTTTTCTTCTGGAACCCATTTGCTAATACAACTAATTTGCCCTCGTCAAAAAAGCAAAAAATTCTAAAAATGTCATTGGCAAATTGAACCCGAATTTCATAAAGTCCATCTGTTCCTTCCAAATGTTTTAGGTAAGTTTCTGGAACATTTTGAACTTCTTCAATAAGCAAAAATGTCCAAATAATCTTTTCTCTTACTTTCTGTCGTTGTTTCTTTAGAAACTCCTCGAAGTAATCTTTAAAAGTTATGATTGTTCTATATTTATTTGACCCGTTCACAACACAAATATACAAAAGTAGTCCAATAGGGCAACTTTATTTTTGTCATTTTTTTGCTAAAATGATTTAAGATGCTAGTTTTTCGTAAAACTATCACAAAATCACCTCTTCCGCTCCGGCTTCAAGATCAATCTCAAAGTAGTGTCATTGGTAAAATAACTGATGGCCCAGTTGATAAAAATAAATAGCCTGTTTTTTACACTTACTATGAGCATTAAATGCAAAAACATCCAAACAAACCAGGCCAACCTGCCTTGAAAACTAAAGCCGGGTAAATCTACCACCGCTTTTCGTTTACCAACAGTGGCCATAGTGCCAGGGTTTTTGTAACTAAAAGGGTTTAGGGGTTTGTTTTGCGATAGTGCATATAAATTCTTTACCAGATTTTTCGATTGTTCAATCGCTACATTGGCCAATTGTGGATGACCCTTAGGAAATTGGGTTGTTTCCATATATGCTATATCTCCGAGTGCAAATACATTGTTCAAACCTTCTACACTGTTAAATTGATCTACCTTAATTCTGTTTCCTCTTACCAATTTATCGGCATCAATTCCTACTGGTACATTGCCAATAATTCCAGCTGCCCAGATCATAGTTTTAGAGTGAATTTCTTTTCCATCAGCTAAAAAAATGATTGTACCATCATAATCTTTGACTGCAGTATTTGTGAGTACATGCACACCCATTTTTTCTAAGTACGCTTGCGATTTTTCTTGTGCTGCTTTACTCATTACACCGAGTGTAGCAGGACCTGCTTCTAACAAATAAATATTCAATGTAGAAAAATCCATATCCGGATAATCCTTGGGTAAAATATTAGTTTTTAATTCAGCCAATGAGCCTGAAAGCTCCACTCCTGTTGGGCCTCCACCTACTACAACAATATTCATCAATGCAGTTAGTTGCGCCGGGTCAGCAGTTAACGCATCTTCAAAATTTTGCAAAATATGATTGCGCAATGCCAATGCCTCATTAGTTGATTTCATAGGATACGCATGCTTTTCAATATTTTGATTCCCAAAATAATTGGTGGTACATCCTGTTGCAATGATCAATTGATCGTATGGGTAATTCGCTGCATCAGTAACAACTATTTGATTGGTTGTATCAATTGAAAGAATACTGGCCAAACGAACGTGCACATTTTTTTTTCGTTGAAATACTTTTCGTAATGGAAATGAAATAGAACTTGGTTCTAATCTTGCAGTTGCCACTTGATACATCAATGGCTGAAACTGATGGAAATTATATTGGTCGATCAAGGTAATATCAAAAGCTTCGCCAGTCAACCTTCTAGCTATTTGTAAACCTGCAAATCCTGCTCCAAGGATTACAATACGTTGTGTTTTCATAACTAGAGATTTGATGCAAAGTTATGCCTTACTGAGCAGTAGTCTTATTCAATTGAGGAGTCTACTTCAAATACAGGTCAAACCAATCTACAAATTGTTGCATTTCTGGTTGCATATCATTGCCATTGTGTCCGCCTCCTTTTTTTGTGATGAATTGGTTGGGAACACCTACCTCTTTCAACCTTGCTATAAAACTGATTGATTGTTGAATAGGTACAGTTAAATCAGCAGTGCCATGTATAATAAATGTTGGTGGATCATCAGCACTTACCGCATAAATAGGGGAAATTTCTTTGGCTATTTTATTTCGAATTGCAGTATCAGAAATGGGCATCAAGGTCATTGTTGCTTCATCTAATTTTTTGAAATCTAAAGCGCCATAAATTTTATTGGAATATAAAATGGAAGGCATATTCACAAAACTTACTCCTGGCCCACCCCAATTCAATACATCCGTTGGTGGAAATAAAACAGCTACTGCTTGCACTCTAGCTGATAGTCGATCTATTGGGTCAGTTGCATTTGAATTTAACTTTTCAGCAGCAGTGGCAACAGCCAATGATAAATGACCTCCTGCCGAACTTCCTTCGATGCCTAATTTGTTAGGATCGATACTATATTTTGCTGCATTGTATCTGATGAATCGAACCGCTCTTTTTATATCATCGATCTGACTTGGTATGGGGTACATTGGTTGTGATCCTACAATAACTAAAAAACAAGTGTAGCCTTTTTCTAAATACATACTAGATGGCCTTATGCTATACTCAGCACTTCTATAGGATGAAAACCACGATCCAGCTATTACTCTTACAATTGCTTTACCATTCGATTTCCCTTTTGGCTTTAATTGCAACATGGTAAGTGCCAATCCATCTTTTCTTCCATAAATAATTTCATCCATTGGATAATTGGCGCTCGCTTTTTTTAGTAAACTTTGTTTGATTTCTTCCCACCGAATATCTTTTTTGGCATTTTGAAACTCATTTAAACCGCTGATATAATTGATATCACCTTGAGAAACCAACCCAGATTTGTTGAGTAAATTAACAAGGTAAAACGCGCTATCAATATTATTGGCAGCAGCATATGCGGCTGCTCCTCTTAATACAGCATCAATATTCGCATTCTTTCCTTGCAATTGAATTCCCGCTGAATAATTGCTTGCGGCTTCTTGGTAATTTTTTGCTGCAAAAAATTTCGCAGCCTTAGCAAAATAATCAAATTCATTTTGTGCAAAACATTGAATTGAAAAAATTAGTGTGGTGATCAGAAAAATCTTTTTCATTATTTTGTTTTACTATTTTATAATTGAATACCTATTTGATAGCCTTGTTCGATTGCTCTTTTTGCATCTAGATCGCCAGCTTCTAAAGCTCCTCCAATTAAATGAACATTGTTATAATTCATTTTTATATCTTGAAAGAGTTGATTATTAGAAACCTGCCCTGCGCAAATAACAATATTGTCTACATCAAGCACTTGCGGTTTACCAGCAACGGTTATATGAAATCCTTCCCCATCAATTTTTTCATAGTTTACTTCAGCGATCATTTTTACTTTTTTCATCTTCAAAGCTGCGCGATGAATCCAGCCAGTGGTTTTTCCCAAATCTTCTCCCAGCTTGCCTTTGGAGCGTTGTAATAAATATACTTCTCTAGGAGATATTGTTGCGTGATTTTTTTGCAATGCTCCTCTTACTGTGTAATTCATATCAACACCCCATTCTTCCATGAATGCAGGAATTTCCATATTTGTATGATTGGTTAAAAATTCTGCCACATCAAAACCAATTCCACCTGCACCAATAATCGCTACTTTTTTTCCTACCTGTTTTTTGTGCAATACAACATCGGTGTAGGTCAATACTTTTGGATCATTAATTCCTTCAATCGATAAAGTTCTTCCCCTCACCCCAGTTGAAATCACAACTTCATCATAATCGTTGGCTTGTTCTTTTGCAAAAACAGTATTCAAATGAATTTGTACATGGTGCAATTCCATTTGTTTTTTATAATAGCGCAAAGTTTCTATGAACTCTTCCTTTCCAGGAATTTCTTTGGCAATATTAAATTGACCCCCAATCATCGCTTGACCTTCAAACAAATGCACTTCATGTCCGCGTTGTGCTAATGTAATGGATGCTGAAAGCCCAGCAGGCCCTGCTCCTACAACTGCAATTTTCTTTTTGGTAGATGCTGGCAAAACAATAGTGGATAATTCTTTGCATGCTCTAGGGTTCACCAAACAACTGGCAGTTTTTCTTTCGAATACATGATCTAAACATGCTTGGTTACAAGCTATACAAGTATTGATTTCATCGGTTCTTCCTTCCAATGCTTTTTTAGGAAATTCTGGATCAGCTAAAAATGGTCTGGCCATCGAAACCATATTGGCATGTCCATCAGCTAAAATCTTTTCTGCCACATCGGGCATATTGATTCTGTTGGTGGTAATTAATGGAATAGATAATTTACCCATCAATCTTTTGGTGACCCAACTGAATCCACCTCTTGGAACCATGGTAGCAATAGTTGGTACTCTTGCTTCATGCCATCCTATGCCAGTATTAATGATGGTTGCTCCTGCTTTTTCAATTTCTTTTGCTAACTGTTCTACTTCTTCCCAACTTGATCCATCTTCCACCAAATCCAACATCGATAATCTATAAATGATGATGAAATTTTTACCTACAGATTCTCTTGTTTGTCGTACAATTTCTATCGGAAATTTTATTCTATTCTCATAAGACCCTCCCCATTCATCGGTTCTTTGATTGGTTTTTGAAACAATAAATTGATTGATCAAATATCCTTCCGATCCCATAATTTCAACTCCATCATAACCTGCTTCTTGTGCTAATTTTGCACAGTTTACAAAATCGTTGATGGTTCGTTTAATGCCGCCCCTGCTCAGTTTCCATGGCTTGAAAGGGCTTATAGGAGATTTTATTGGGGATGGAGCAACACAAATAGGATGATAACCATATCTTCCAGTATGCAATATTTGCATACATATTTTGCCACCTTCAGCATGAACAGCTTCGGTAATTAATTGATGTTGTTTTGCTTCAGACTTAGTTGATAATTTACTCCCAAATGGAGATGTCCAGCCTGCTCTATTGGGAGCTACTCCACCGGTAACAATGAGTCCTACACCACCTTTTGCACGTTCAGCAAAATAAGCGGCTTGTTTAGCAAAACCATTCTTGCTTTCTTCTAAACCGGTATGCATAGAACCCATCAGGATCCTGTTTTTCAAAGTAGTAAACCCTAAATCGAGGGGCTCAAAAAGATGTGGGTAATTCATGATTTTTTGAAGATACAAAAAAAGCAATTTGAATACGCTTAGAGACCGCTATATTATTGAAAAGGGAGCTATTGAGTTAGCATTTGTAATTTTATGATCAGATCAGGCAAAAATGTGTTTTTAATTTCCCATACAATTGCATAATCAATACCAAAATAGTCATGTACTATTCTATTTCTGAAGCCTCTAATTCTGTGCCAGTCAAATTCAGAGTGATTGTCTTTAAAGTCTTCAGGTAAACGATTTGCAGCTTCCCCTATTATTTCAAAATTGCGAATTACTGCATCAATTGTTTTACTGTCGTTGGTGAAAGCTTCAAATGTAAGATTGTCTGTATATTCAAGAATTTTTCTGCCACTTTCAATTATATCTTCAATGAGAAGAATTGGTTCTCTTTTAGACATAGATAATTTCAGATTCAAAACTGTTATAATACTTTTGCTTTATTCCATTTCTGGATACTAGGTCAATATTCTTATTAAGTTTCAATTCAATGAATTCTGCAAGATCAATGAATTCAATACCAATAGGCTCACTAAAGTCTACTATAATGTCAATATCACTTGAAGGACCAAAATCATCACGAGTAACAGATCCGAATAATCCAATTGAACTAACATGATACTTATCAGTTAATTCTGGCTTTATCTGTGTTAAAATTTGTTTTATGGTACTCAAGTCCATCATGCTTCAAAGATAACGAAAGTTTAAATATGCAATTTCCATTGATTATCTGCTATTTCTGAATTAAATAACCCAATAACCAATAACTGTTCTTAGCACTCGCTCAACCCAAGTGGTATTTGCACCGCTAATCCTCCATCAGCAGTCTCTTTGTATTTACTATTCATATCCAATGCAGTAGACCACATGGTTGCAATTACTTTATCTAAACTTACCAATGCAAAATCGGGAGTGCTTTGTAAAGCCAATTGAGAAGCGGTAATGGCTTTGATAGCACCCATTGTATTTCTTTCAATACAAGGTATTTGCACCAACCCACCAATCGGATCGCATGTAAGACCTAAATGATGTTCCATAGCAATTTCAGCAGCCATCAAAGCTTGCCTTTGTGTGCCACCCATGCATTCTGTTAAAGCTGCAGCTGCCATTGCAGATGATACACCAATTTCTGCCTGACAACCTCCCATTGCTGCTGATATGGTTGCTCCTTTTTTAAATATGCTTCCTATCTCAGAAGCCGTTAATAAAAATTGAATGATTTTTTCATCTGTAACATTTTCACAAAATGCAATATAGTATTGCAATACTGCAGGAATTACACCTGCTGCACCGTTCGTAGGTGCAGTAACAACTCTTCCAAAAGAAGCATTCTCTTCATTCACTGCCAATGCAAAGCAACTTACCCAATCCAGTATATATTGAAAACTTCCTCCGCCATTTTTAATGGCAGCCATCCATTCTTCATAATTACTATAAGGTTGTTGAATAATTAATTTTTTATTGAGATTAAATGCCCTTCTTTGCACTTGTAATCCACCAGGTAATTCTCCTTGTGTATGACATCCCCTGAAAGTGCATTCCTTCATGGTTTCCCAAATTTTCCAAACACCTTCTTTTACTTTTTTTTCAGTATTCCAAGCCAATTCGTTTTCTAAAACAATTTCATTGATATGCAATCCAGTTTTCCTGCACCAATGCAATAAATCATCGGCAGTATTAATCGGAAAAGGTAGATCAACCGGTGCTTTGCCTCCTCCATTTTCACCTTCTTTTACAACAAATCCTCCACCAATTGAAAAATAGGTTTCACTAAAATGATTGCCATCTTTTGTATT
>JANOQC010000075.1:0-5008 GCA_031422175.1 Sphingobacteriia bacterium
TCTCCGTTAATGCTACAAATTGAATCGCCCAATCTTTTTTTGATCTTTTTATTTTTCTGGGGATTTGTTGTGATTGCAGATTCCCCCATGTTTTCTACTCTTGTTGCGAATAGAGCTGTACCCGAATCTAAAGCTGCTGCACTTACAATTGTAAATTGTATAGGATTTGCAATTACCATTTTAAGTATTCAATTTCTCGGATTATTTACTGCTATAATCAATCCAAATTATCTTTATATGATGCTTGCAATTGGTCCCATTCTAGGATTATTGGCAATGAAATATGATTAATATAGAAGTTGTTCATAAAATTCAATTATATTTAGAAGGAAACGGTGATATGGCAAACACGGTTATAGTTGTGAAACAAATATTGTGTAAATGGCAAAATCATGTTAGAAATTAGTAAGTATAGTTCTGATATTGAAAAATCAACCCTATTGCCTTTGTGGAAATGAATAGTGTTAAAGATATTGGAGAACGAATGATCAAATAAGAGCGATGCAGCAATAAAAATTATTATCAAAAAATAAACCATTTTGAAAGTCAACAAATCAGTAGCTTCTTTTATTATTTTAACAGTAACCATTATAGGGATAGTATTGCAGTTTATATTAATGATAGGAAGTAGGCAACTACCTCTTTTTGAATCTGTGGTTCGTTTTTTCAGTTATTTCACTATTCTCACTAATTTAATTGTTGCCATCTTTTTTAGTATGCAAATGCTAAAAAAAAATCAGACAAACCATTTTTTTTTACTTTCAGAAACTTCTCTATCTGTTACAGTATATATATTGGTTGTAGGACTTATTTATCAATTCATCTTAAGCAAGCTATATCATCCACAAGGATTAAATTTACTAGCAGACAATATTATTCATGGATTTACACCAATCGCTACACTTATATTTTGGCTATTCTATGAATCGAGAAGAAAAATTCGGTTTGCTACAATATTATACTGGTTATTATATCCGTTGATATATTTGGTTTATACCTTGTTTCGTGGTTCTATAATTCAGTTTTATCCATATCCATTTGTTGATATTATTAAGTATGGTATGCCGCAAGTGTTGATTAATAGTTTTTTTGTGATGTTGCTATTTCTATTCTTATTTATAGGGCTAGGAGGGCTGGCAAATATTAGGTCGAAAAAAGCATAAAAAAACCCCGGCAACTTTAAATTGCCGGGGTCGAGTTTATTGAAATATTATTTAAACAATTAACAATGCATCTCCATAACTAAAGAAGCGGTATTTGTCTTTAATTGCTTTTTTGTATGCTTCAATCGCTAAATCATATCCTGCAAAAGCACAAGTCATAATTAATAAACTGGTTTTTGGGAGGTGAAAATTAGTAACCAAACTATCTGCCACATTAAATTTATATGGAGGATGAATAAAATGATTGGTCCATCCTTCACTTGGTTTTAATAATTTTTGAGCAGTAAAACTACTTTCCATTGCACGCATTGTAGTAGTGCCTATTGAACAGATACGCTTGCCACTTTCTTTGGCTTTATTTACAATGGCACAAGCTTGTTCGTCAATTGCATAATATTCTGCATCCATTTTATGTTTACTAAGATCTTCTACTTCAATTGGTCTAAAAGTTCCTAGTCCAGTATGCAATGTAACTTCTGCAAATCGGATGCCTTGAATTTCGCAACGTTTAATTAATTCTTTGCTAAAATGTAATCCAGCAGTAGGAGCAGCAACTGCACCTTCATGCTTAGCGTAAACTGTTTGGTATCTTTCTTTATCTTCTTCGTCTGGTTTACGTTTGATGTACTTAGGTAGCGGAGTTTCTCCTAAGAATTCCAACATTTTTTTAAAACTAGCGTCATCGTCATTCCATAAAAAACGAATGGTTCTTCCACGGCTCGTTGTATTGTCTATTACTTCAGCAACTAATTCTTCATTTTCGCCAAAATAGAGTTTATTTCCAACACGAATTTTTCTTGCGGGATCAACAATTACATCCCATAATCGATTTGGTTTGTTGAGTTCTCTTAATAAGAAAACTTCAATTTTTGCACCTGTTTTTTCTTTTCGACCATACATTCTGGCAGGAAATACTTTTGTATTATTCACTACAAAAACATCTTTGTCGTCGTAATAATCTAGAATGTCTTTAAAATTACGATTTTCCATGTGCCCACTTTTTCGGTCAACAACCATTAATCGGCTGTCTTCTCTTCTCTTTGTGGGGTTTTGTGCAATAAGGTTAAGCGGAAGGTCGAACTTGAACTGTGATAATTTCATGTAACTAATCTAGTTTAAGATGATAGCCACATTCAGTTTGGCTCCCAAAATTAAGGGAACAATAACTTCATGTTACGGCATGAATTTTTTTAGAAGGCTGCAAAGGTACAAAATTGACTGCAATACACCAAGTTGAACAAATTGTATGTAACTAATTCATTATCAATAACAAACTGGCAAAATATTGCTAATTCATTCATTATTTTGATTTTCGTACATAATTTCCACAAGTTCCTAAAGTACTAATAAGTTGAAGTAATTTTTTGGGTATTGATTCGATTTATTGGTGTGCTTTCACCTAATTTTGCGGCACGTTATTCAGCAGTGTAGCTGCAAAAAGTAAGTTATGATTCGAGCCTATTGGTGGAAAATATTGTGTTTTTGTTTATTACTTTATATAAGTGTATATGGGTTCTTTGTAAAAGTGCCTAAGTTGGATGATCGCATGCAGGAAACAATTCGTAATTTTTTCTTTCACGTACCTATGTGGTTTGGCATGATGATACTTTTATTGGTTTCGGTTATTTATGCTATTAGATATTTAAAAAATCCTACAATTAAGAATGATGCCTATTCTTTGGCATTTGCAAATACAGGAGTAGTATTTGGTTTGCTTGGGCTGGTTACAGGTGCTTTTTGGGCAAATTATCAATGGGGAAGCCCATGGTCTGGTGATCCCAAACAAAATGGAGCGGCTATTGCTATTTTAATTTACTTGGCCTATTTTGTGTTAAGGGGAAGCATGAATGATGAAGAAAAAAAGGCTAGAATCGGTGCTGTATATAATATTTTTGCTTTTTTTATGTTGTTTCCTACATTATGGATTTTACCTCGATTAACTGAATCCTTACATCCTGGAGGAGAGGGTAGCGATGGTAATCCTGGGATCAATGGGAAAGATATGGACATACACATGCGAACCGTATTTTATCCCGCAGTAATTGGATGGACCTTATTGGGTGTTTGGATTAGTACTTTGAAAATCAGGTATACATTATTGGCTCAAAAAATGCATTATGAAAAAAATCAATAAATTTCTTTTTTTATTATTGGCCCTCTCTTTATCTAAAATTGCATTTGCACAAGCTTCACCAGAAACTGGTATTATGAGAAGTAACGGCAAAATATTAGTGGTGATGTCTGTTGTTGTAATTATTATGGTTGGATTATTTATTTATTTATTGAGCATTGATCTTAAAATTTCACGCCTCGAGAAAGGAGGTCAAGTTAAATAGTTTTTTATTTTTTATTGATTGTATTTAACCTATAAATCGATTGCCAAATGTCAAATCATCAAGCCTACAGTTTTTTTCAAAGTGTTGAAAAAAGCTTCGATAAAGCGTCTAAATTTACCACTTGGGAAAAAGGATTGCTAGAGCAAATCAAAGCATGTAATAGTATTTACAGCATGCGTTTTCCAGTTAAAATGGATGATGGGAGAATTGAAGTAATTGAAGCGTACCGTGTTCAACATTCACAACATAAGTCCCCTTGTAAAGGTGGAATCCGTTTTAGCGATGAAGTAAATCAAGATGAGGTAATGGCGTTGGCATCTTTGATGACTTATAAGTGTGCCATAGTTAATGTGCCATTTGGTGGTGGAAAGGGCGGAATTAAAATCAACCCTAAAAAGTATAGTGTTTATGAGTTAGAAAAAATAACCCGTAGATATACCAGTGAATTGGTAAAGAAAAATTTTATTGGACCCGGTATTGATGTTCCTGCTCCAGATTATGGAACAGGGGAAAGAGAAATGGCTTGGATTGTTGATACATATGCATCTTTAAAGCCAGGCGATATTGATGCTGCGGGTTGTGTAACAGGAAAGCCAATTACTCAAGGGGGTGTTAGAGGAAGAAAAGAAGCCACAGGTTTGGGTGTATTCTTTGGTATTCGTGAAGTATGTAATATGCCTGAAGTAATGCAGAAGCTAGGCCTTTCATTAGGAATTGAAGGTAAAACTGTAGTAGTGCAAGGCTTAGGAAATGTTGGATATCACTCTGCTAAATTCTTCAGAGAACACGGATCTAAAGTAATTTCTATTGCAGAACACGATGGAGCCGTTTACAATGAAAATGGTTTGAACGAGGAAGAATTGTTTCAGCATAAAAAAGCCACTGGTTCTATCTTAAATTTTCCTGGTGCTACTAACTTAGCCAATAGTAGTGACGCATTAGAATTGGCTTGTGATATTCTTATACCTGCCGCTTTAGAAAATGTAATCAATGGAACAAACGCCGATAAAGTGAAAGCCAAAATAATTGGTGAAGCAGCAAATGGTCCTTTAACTCCTGAGGCTGATGATATAATGATTGCCAAGGGTGTTTTAGTAGTACCCGATATGTATTTAAATGCAGGAGGGGTAACTGTTTCCTATTTTGAGTGGTTGAAAAATTTGAGCCATGTTCGTTATGGAAGAATGGAGAAGCGTTTTACTGAAAATATGAATACCCATATTCTTAGTCAAATCGAAACCTTAACCGATCGAAAAGTAAGTGATGCAGAAAGAAAATTTATTTTACATGGACCTGAAGAAGTAGATTTAGTGCATAGTGGATTAGAAGAAACAATGATTACAGCTACTCGTGAAATCATGGATATCTGGCTTAAGAATCCTTCGATTCCAGATATGAGAACTGCAGCATATGTTTGTGCAATTAATAAGGTGGGTGTTTCATATACTGAGTTGGGAATATTCCCTTAGTATAATATTTTTCCAATAAGATAGAAGTCGATGATGATTC
>JANOQC010000076.1:0-22672 GCA_031422175.1 Sphingobacteriia bacterium
AAATAGGAAACAATAAGAATAATCCTACCATTAACCACCCTGGCCTTGTTCCCTGTAAAATCCAACGCAATAGTGTTTCATATCTATTCATAAAGCCAGGCAATAATTTTTCCTGGAATAAGTGAATGATCCTGCGTAAAACAAAACGCTCTAGTAATACCAGTAGATCAATAGTTATTAATAAATTTCCAAATCCATGCCATCCTGCAAGGTTAAAGATGATACCAAAAGCTGCAAATGCCCAAAACCACCATTTCTTAAATACTGCATTTTTAGGTTCTTCAAACTCGCGTCCTTCTGGTTTCATAAAGCTTACCGCAAAAACAGGGTTGATGAAGAATGCAACAATCAAAGAAGCGGTCAACGTTAAAATCAACATGGTTGGCAGGTAAATCATGAACTTACCGATCAAGCCCTTCCATAACAATAATGGAAAGAAAGGAGCTAGAGTAGTAGCTGTACCTGCAAGTACAGGTATGAATACTTCGCCTGCGGCTTCTTTTGCCGATCGAGCAATTTTTACTCTACCATTATTATATATTCGATGGGTGTTTTCAATAACCACAATGGCATCATCTACAATAATTCCTAAACCAAATAATAATGCAAATAGTACAATAAAGTTGAGTGTTACTGGTGACCCTACAATAAAATCAGCAAGTGGTAAAAACAAGAATGAAACGAATACCGATAAAGGCACACTTAATGCTACAAAGAATGCATTGGTAACTCCCATAAAGAACATCAAAATCAACAATACCAAAATAAACCCGATGATTATGGTGTTTACCAATTCATTAAAAGAGGTCTTAGTTTGGTTACTTTGATCTCCGGTTATTACTACTTTAAGGTCTTTTGGAAGTTCTTGTGAAGCCTGCATTTCTGCTACGATCTTTTTTACACCATCTGCAGTATTGATCAGGTTTTCACCTGAACGTTTTACAATATTTAAGGTTACTACATTTAGCCCTCCCAAACGAGCATAGCTCTGTGTTTCTTTTACAGTATCTACTAATTCAGCCACATCTTTTAAATAAATAGGGGCACCTGAGATATTTTTTACAATGATGTTTTGCATATCATAGGCACTGGAAAATTGCCCCTTCACTTTAATATTGCGTTTCATTTCGCCAACTTCCACTAAACCTGCACTAATGTCTTTATTCTCATAATTGACCGCATTTTCTATATCACGGAAAGTCAATTTAGCTGCCTCCATTTTTGCAGGATCAACATTAATTTGAATTTCTCTTTCTGGAGCACCTACAATTTCTGCCCTGCTCACTTCTTTCATTTCTTCAATGTGGTCTTGCATTTTGTCTGCAAAACTTTTGAGTTTAACTCCATCAAAATTACCACTGATGTTAACAAACATAATAGGCATTTCGCTGAAAGCAAATTCTTGCACATTGGGTTGAGATGTTAGGTCATTTGGTAAATCAGTTTGTGCTTTGTCTACCGCATCTTTTACTTTTTGCTTGGCTAGTTCTGTTTTGATATCGGTATCAAATTCAACTACGATCAAACTAAAATCTTGCTGAGAAGTAGATTGTATTTTATTTACTTTAGCTCCACTGATAGACTTTAATTGTTTTTCAATTGGTCTGGTAACTAAGTTTTCAATGTCTTTCGGAGAGTTTCCAAAGTAAACAGTGCTAACAGAAATAGTTGGAACTACAATGTCCGGAAATTGTTCTCTTGGTAAAGTATTGAATTTATTTAAACCATATAAGGAAATGAGTATAGTGATAATATAAACTGCTGTTTTATTATCTACTGCCCAACTCGTAGGTTTAAATTCTTTGAATTTTTTGGCGATGCCTTCTATGAAATTCATATGTAATAAGTTAAAAGAATTTTATTTTTTTAAAACCATTACTGATTGACCGTCATAAATATTTTGGTATCCATCAGTAATTAGCGCATCATTGAGCGTAAGACCAGATTTTACTTCAATCATTTGGCCATACATTTCTCCAACAACAATATTTTTTTTGCGAGCCACCATTCTATTTCCTTCTTGTACTGCTATATAAACATATTTACCTTTTTCATCTGTTTGAACGGTGTTTACGGAAATAGCAATTGCAGCAGCTGTTTCATAATCTTGGAATTTTAACTCAGCTAATTGATTTGGACGAACAGCAGGATCATATCCAATATTTACTTCCGCGTCAAAGCTCCTGTTATTGGTATTAATGGTTCTGCTAGTAGTAGCAACAGTTCCGCTGATGGTTTTATTTAAATCGGGGAAACGAATAATTACCTTAGAGCCTACTTTAATTTTTCCTGCATAATTCTCTGGAACTTGTGTAATTACTTTTAATCCAGCTGTACTCACTAATTTTATTTGTGGAGTAACACCTGCTATACCATTGAATATTTCTCCAACTCTTACATTAAGGTCATCTACCACACCGGTAACATCTGCATTGATATTGGTAGATTTTAATTGCTCCTGCGCTACTTTTATTTGTTCTTCGCTGGCTGCTAATTGGTTTTCTAAAGACTGAACATTGTTTTTGGCAGAAATATATTGAATTTCAGTACCTATGCCTTCTTTCCATAAGTTACCTTGACGCTGATAAATATCTTTAGCAAAATTCAATTGTGTTTTTAATGTTTCTAATGCTTTTTGTGATGCATAAACTGATTGTCTCATCACTGCATCGTCTAGCTTTAATAGTAATTGACCTTGTTTTACTTGGTCTCCTTTCTTTACATAGATCGCTTTCACCTGACCAGGTCCCATTCTTGGCGACACATAAGATACATTGTCAGATGTAACACTTCCTTGCAAGTCTATATAATGCGCAAATGGCTGATTGGTTATAGTAGTTAATCCAACTAACTTGGCAGTGGATGAATTGGCATTACTTGTATCTAATTTGGCAATCTCAGTTTCTAATGCAGTCATCTTTGCAGTAATAGCCGCATGTTCGGTTTTTATTTTTTCTAATGCTGCTTTCTTTTCTTCTAAAGAATTGCCATTTTTTTCATTACTACCACAACTCGCAAGAGCGAATGTAGCCGTTGTAATAAATAGGATTTTTTTTATTGTAAGCATAGTGCTGGTTTTTATGGTTGATATTTTATAATTTACCTGTTGCGTTTAAATAATCTACTTTGGCAATGATTGCATCATACAAAGCGCTTATATAATTGGTTTGAGCAGTTTTTAAATCTGTGTCTGCTACGTTTACTTCTGTATTTGATCCAGTTCCGATCTCATATTTCTTTTTGGTTTGACCATACACTCTTTCTGCTAAGTCCATATTGTTTTTCTGAGAAACCATCACAGAAATGGCTGTGTTGTATTTAAGTCTTGCCTGTTCTACAGATACATCAATATTGAGTTTTAAATTTTCTAATTGATTGGTAGTTTGTTCTAAATCAATCTTTGCTTTTTTAACTCTTGCGTCTTTAGCGAACCCACTAAAAATGGGAACAGAAATATTTACCCCAATGTTGGAAGAAGAAAACCAATCTCCTTTATTAAAGAAATCGAATTGATTACGCTGAGCAATTTTATTGTAATTGGCACCTAAAGCAATAGTAGGTAAATAGCTTAATTGATAACGCTTAACATTATATGCATTTAATTGCTTGGCATAGTTGAGGTACTGAAAATCCTTTCTGTCTTCGTAACTATATGGCGCATCTAGTGTAATTTCTTCTTTTACTTTATTGTAATCTAAAGTTTCAGTTAATACCAAAGTATCTTTTGCAGGCATTCCTATCAAGGTTTTTAAACCCAAATACCCCACTTCAATAGCATTTAGCGCCTTTGTTTTTTCTGTTTTAACATTGGTTAATTGAACAGCAATTTTATCGATATCTATTCTTTCTGCGAATCCATTTTTATACAATGCTTTGATATCGAAATCCAATTTTTCTAATCTGCTAATATTAGCATCCAATATTTCTATGGTGATCTTACTAGCTATCAGTTGATAATAGATCTTATAGATATTGGTTTTAATAGCTACTTCAGTTACTTCAGCAGCACTGGTTTGAAAATCGATAGATGCTTTGCGTGCTTGAAGTCCTACAAATACCTGTCCATCGAATAATAACTGTTGTAGAGAAACTCCAGCACTAGCACTCCATTTGGTTCCAAACTGTGCTTGTATAAACCCAAAATCGCCAGGCATTTTAATTGGATTGCCATTGCCATCTTTTACTCCTTCACTTACCAAAACCTGATAGGTTGCTGGAGAAATAAAATTGGGAAGTGTTGTTACTGCTACATTGGGGAAATACTGTGAACCAACTGCTCCAGTAATAGTTGGTAACGCAGCAGCAGTGATTTCTCTGTTGATTTGAATTTGTGCCTTGATATTCAATAAGGCGTTCTTTACCTGTACGTTGTTTTTATTGGCAAATTCAACTGCTTGTTGAACGTTAAAATCATAACGCTTGTTTACAGTTTGTGTATGGCCAGTACTGATAATGAAAACCAAACTGAGCAAGCTGATTCCTTTTTTAATGATGCTCATATACTGATTGATTTTTGTCTTTGTTTTTTGTATTTGATGAGTTGTTTTTGTCCTTTAGTTGTACATATCCCATGTAAAAAGTGCTCCATCATTTGTGTTTCAATTTGAAATAGCGTGTATTTATTGGATGGGAATAATTCAGGGTTGAAAGCAATGAATATGCTTTCTATTCTAAACTTGGCAAGTATATCGGGGTTGATGTCTTCGCGATACATTTCTTCTTTTATGCCGAGTTCGAGGTTTTCTTTAATGATCTTATATAGAAATTTGTTTTTGTGGTCATTCATTTTCTTGAATGCTGAAGGATAGTATTTCTGCATTTCAAAAATGATCACCGGATTCATGGTACTCATCATTTCCTGCATCATGTCTAGCGCTAAAAAAACTTCGTGAACGGCATTCTCGCATTTTTGACGGTGAACAGCGCATTCCACCACATCATTATCAATTTCTCTTTGCACCACTGCATCTATAAGGGCATCTTTATCTGTATAATATTGATAAATTGTTTTTTTGCTCATACCCAAATGGGTGGCAATATCATCCATGGTCACATTCTTCAATCCGTATCGGAAGAAGAGTTCCTGTGCTTTTTCGGTTATTCTTTGCTCCATAATAAGGCTTTGAGGCTTTTTTGAGGTGCAAAACTAAGGAAACTATTTTTGTTACCAAAGTTTCCGTAGTTTTTTTGCATTAAATTTTCATTAACGCACCAAATCAAGGATGAGTGGTTATGGTCATAATTAACGAATTAGAGCAATAATTACTCAATTCGGTCATTTCAACATTCTTTCTATCAAGATTTTATAGCATCTTGCATTCAATAATAGGTATTAAGCTAAAAAAAATGACATTCAGCTCCTTCTTAAGACGTTTATTGCAATATTTTTTTCAGGGTCTAATTGTATTGGCTCCAATTGGAATTACTATATGGGTAGTTATTAGTTTATTTAATTTAGTAGACGATATTTTACCCAATATTATCCATTTTATTGCCCCCTCTTTAATTAAAAAAGACCTAGATGGAAATTTGATTAAAATGCCAGGATTGGGTTTTGTAGTAGTGGTTTCGCTGGTTTTAATTGTAGGTTGGTTGTCCTCTTTATTTGCTGTTGGCAGATTGGTTGCATTATTAGATACAATACTGGAGAAAACTCCAGGTATAAAATTCATTTATTCTTCAGTGAAAGATTTTTTAGAAGCTTTTGCCGGAAATAAAAAGAAATTCGATAAACCTGTTCTAGTAAATGTAGATGCCCCCGATGTTTGGCGTATTGGTTTTATTACCCAACAAACTAGTTTTGATTTTAATTTGATTGATCATGTAACTGTTTATGTGCCTCATTCTTATGCTATCTCCGGCATAACTTATATGGTGCCTAAAGAAAGAGTAAGGCTACTAAAAAATATCAGTGCTGCAGATGCTATGAAATACACTGTTTCTGGTGGAGTTGCCCATATTCATGAACAATAATTTTTGGCTTAGTACCTTTGCCTTATGGTAATTGCTATAAACGGTATTTTTTTGCAGAAAAATTCGATGGAAGGCTATGGTCATTATGCAGCAGCAATCCTTCAAAGAATGGCGGAAGCTCACCCCGAACATCAGTTTGTAGTAATTTTCGACCGACCTTTTTCCAATCAATTTATCAGTTCAAGTAATATTATTCCCATTCTTGTAAAACCCGCTGCCCGCAACGTTCTTTCATTTTTATACTGGTACAATGTGAGCTCGGTATTGGCATTAAAAAAATTCAATCCGGCTGTATGGATTCAACCGTATGGTTTTTGTAGTTTATTGGCTACAACTCCACAAATATTAGTGGTACATGATGTAGCTTTTCAAGCATTTCCAAAATCTATTCCTTGGCATCAACGTTGGTTTTATCAACTATTTACGCCATTGTTTTTACAAAAAGCAACATCATTGGTTACTGTTTCATCGTTTTCAAAAAATAGCATTGAACAGTATTATCCTTTCACAAAAAATCAAATAAAAGTCATACCAGGCGCAGCCCGTAGCTCATTTCAACCCATCAATTGGGAAGAAAAAACTACTATAAAAAATAATTTTACCAATGGGAATGAATATTTTATTTGTGTAGGATCTATTCATCCTAGAAAAAATATGATGAACCTGCTTAAAGCATTTTCATTATTCAAAAAATGGAATAAAAGCAATATGAAATTGGTTTTTAGTGGCAGAATGGCCTGGCAATACCAAGATTTTATAGAGAAACTAAAAACCTATAAATACAAAGAAGACATTGTACTAACCGGATATTTAGATGAAGAAAAACTCATTCAAGTTACAGCTTCAGCTTATGCTTCTATTTACCCGTCTAAATACGAAGGTTTTGGACTGCCTATTGTAGAAGCTATGCAATCGGGTGTTCCTGTAATAACCTCCAATCTATCAAGTATGCCCGAAGTAGGTGGAGATGCGGTTTTATACGCTGATCCTGAAAACCCAAAAATGATAGCTGAACAAATGCAAATGCTTTATAAAGATGAAAAATTGCGTCAACTTCAAATTGAAAAGGGGATAGAAATGGCAAAAAAGTACAATTGGAATCAGTCAGCAACAGCTTTCTGGAAGGAAATTGAGTTAATAGTTGCAGTTTCGTAGTAATTTCGCCCCCTTAAAATAAGCATATGAAACAATCGAGTATAAATGTAGATATTATTTTAGATGAAAACAAAGTACCACAGAATATACAATGGTCTGCAACTGATAGTACTGCAGACATGAAACAAGATGCAAGAGCCATGATGGTGGCATTTTGGGACGCAACAGACAAGAGTGCATTAAGAATAGATCTTTGGACTAAAGACATGATGGTTGATGAAATGGCTGATTTTTACTATCAAATATTAATGGGGATGGCCGATACCTTTTTAAGAGCTACTCAAAATCAGGAACAAACCGACGACATGAAATCTTTTGCAAAAGAGTTTTATAAAAAATTTAGGGAATCTCAATTAAAAGACGCTAAAAAATAAAAAGATGAGCTTAGAAGAAAAAGTAATGCAGTTAATGAAAGAAGCCATGAAAGCCAAAGATGAACCTTTATTAAGAGGCGTTAGGGCTATTAAGGCTGAGATAATTAAAGCAAAAACTGAACCAGGAGCTAATGGGGCTATTAGTGAAGATACTGAAATGAAGCTATTACAAAAGATGGTGAAGCAACGAAAAGATTCTTTAGAAATATTCCAACAACAAAATCGTGTAGACCTTGCTCAGAAAGAGATTGAGGAGATTGCAGTAATCGAAAAATTTTTGCCAGCACAAATGTCTGAAGCCGAATTATCGAAAGAAATTGCTGCCATTATTATAGCTGTAGGAGCAGTTTCACTTCAAGATTTAGGAAAAGTGATGGGTGTTGCTTCCAAACAATTTGCAGGTAAAGCAGATGGAAAAGCAATTGCTGCAACAGTTAAAGCGTTATTGAATAAATAACGGTATTCATGTTTATTGATATTTGCTTGCTTGCATTATTTGTTTTAGCCATTTTTAAAGGAATAAAAAAAGGGCTTGTAGTTGCAGCCTTTTCTTTTTTCGCTATTTTTTTAGGACTTGCAGCAGCTGTAAAGATGAGCACTTTGGTGGCAGGATGGTTGTCTGAAACAATTAATGTAAAAGCAGGATGGTTGCCATTTTTAGCATTCATTGTTATAATGATTGTAGTAGCAATAGTTGTTAGAATATTTGCCGCAATTATAGAAACAACACTTCAATTAACGTTATTGGGCTGGTTAAATTCATTAGGTGGTATTGTATTGTATTGTTGTATTTATGTTACCGTTTTTAGTGTGATGATCTTTTACATGGAGCAATTGCATTTATTGAAAGGGCCTGTAATTGAAGCCTCAAAATCATACCAGTACATACATTTCTGGGGGCCTAAAGCCATTGATATTTTTGGTAAATTGGTCCCTATTTTTAAAGATATGTTTGAAGAACTTACTCGATTTTTTGATGCATTTAGCAAGAACTTGGCTTGATTAACCGTTAAAGCATTGCTAACTGTTACTATTTGCTGTATTTTCAGTAATTTAGCTCAAATAGCTTCAATAAGATTGCATGAATTATACCATAAAACAATACGATAAATATCAGTTTGTTCAGGAAGGAGAAGGCGAGACCTTATTGTTATTGCATGGATTATTTGGAGCAATGAGTAATTTTGAGCATTTAGTAGGTCATTTTAGCAAACAATTTAAAGTAGTAGTACCCATTTTGCCATTGTTTGATTTAGATATATTTCATACCTCAGTGGGTGGATTAGAAAAGTATGTTCACAAATTTATAGAAGTAATGGGCTATACCAATATTCATTTGTTGGGAAATTCATTGGGCGGGCATGTTGCTTTGGTGCATGTATTAAAACATCCCGAGTTAATAAAAACACTTATCCTAACAGGAAGTAGTGGATTATTCGAAAACGGAATGGGAGATAGTTATCCTAAAAGAGGAGACTACGAATACATCAAAAAGAAAACACAACTTACTTTTTATGATCCGGAAACTGCCACAAAAGAATTAGTTGATGAAGTTTTTGAAATCACCAATAGTAGGGTTAAAGTAATAAAAATTATTGCATTAGCTAAAAGTGCCATTCGCAATAATTTAGGAGAAGAATTGAATCAAATTAAACAACCAACATTGTTGGTTTGGGGAAACAATGATATTATTACTCCACCATTTGTAGGTAAAGAATTCAATAAATTAATTCCTAATTCCGAATTGCATTTTGTAGATAAATGTGGCCATGCCCCAATGATGGAAGTGCCTTCAGAATTTAACCAAATTTTAGATGGTTTTCTGCAGAAACACTCAACCAATTCAATGGTAAATTTGTAGTGTATTAAAATGTATATCCGGGTATGCTTGTAACACAAATATTAAACACCGGTTTTCCTTCGCTTAACATTACTGATAAAGTATCTTTTGCTTTACAATTGATGGATGATTATGATGTATTGCATCTTCCTGTTTTGAGCGAAGACAAATATGTTGGGGTAGTTGCAAAAGACGATTTATTAGATGCTGCAGAAACAGCTACCCATTTATCTTCTCCACAATTATTGCAAAAGGTATCTGTTAAATCTGAGGAGCACTTTCTAAGTGCTTTAAAATTGATTTCACAATTCGATTTGTCTTTATTGCCAGTAGTAAATGATCAAATGGAATTGGTAGGTGTAATATTATCTAAAGAATTGGTAAAAGCAGTTTCTTTATTTTTAGGAATTGATGAAAAAGGTGCGATAATTGTTTTAGAAACTGATAAACGAAATTATTCATTTGGTGAGTTAAGCAGATTGGTAGAAACGAATGATGCTTATATTACGCAATTAAATACATATACAGAACAAAGTTCTGGCTTAGTAATAATAACTATTAAAATAAATAAAATAGAAGTATCTGATATTGTAGCTACTTTTCAACGATATGATTATGTAGTAAGGTATTTTTTTGGTGAGGAAGAATATGCCAACGAACTAAAAGAAAATTACCAACACCTGATTTCTTATCTCAACATGTAAATATGAAGGTTGCCATATACAGTCGCGGTTTGGATATAGAACAAGAAAATCCTTTATTGATTTTACTAGAGGAATTGGCCAGGCATCAAACTAATGTGCTATTATTTAATTCGTTAATGGAACAATTTCATATTCCGGAACATTTATCCAGTTCTTTAATTTCATTTGGAGGTTCGGAAGATTTAGATGATTCAATAGATTGCCTAATTAGTTTAGGAGGAGATGGAACTATGCTTGATGCAGTTACATTGGTGAAAGAGAAAAATATTCCATTACTCGGTATTAATTTTGGCCGATTGGGCTTTTTGGCAAGTATTAGCAGAGAAGATTTAGCCATTGCGGTTGATGCTTTAGTAAATCATACTTTTTTAATTGACAAAAGAACATTGATTCATTTAGATTCTAATATGCCTCTTTTTACAAATGCACCCTTCGCTTTAAATGAATTTGCAATTTACAAAAGAGATACATCACCTATGATTAAAATTCACACTTATATGAATGGTGAGTTTTTAAATACTTATTGGGCAGATGGATTAATTGTAGCTACACCAACAGGATCAACCGGGTACAATTTAAGTTGCAATGGTCCTATTTTATTTCCGGATTCTTCTAGCTTGGTTATTACTCCTGTAGCTCCACACAATTTGAATGTTCGATCTATCGTTGTACCAGATAACAATGTAATTTCTTTTGAAGTAGAAGGTAGAGCAGATCAATTTATTTGTGCGATGGATGCGAGACGAGAAATAGTTCCTAAAACAGTTCAATTGGCAATTCGAAAAGAAAATTTTGGTGTTAATTTAATAAGGCTAAATGAAAATACTTTTCTGTCCACGCTGCGAACTAAACTTACTTGGGGTCTAGATAAAAGAAATTAACATTTTAGTTAATAAATTTTGATGCTATTTTACAGACTAGTTCAACTATCTATGCACAAGAAAATCCTTATTGTTTTATTCACTTTAAGTACTTGGATGAGTTCGAAGGCTCAGCTTTTGGAGAGTTTTATTCATACGGGTGAATTGGGTATTGGGGTAGGGGTTGGTCATTATTTTGGAGATTTGAATGCTGACGCCAGAATAAATGCGCCAAAAATGGCTTTTGGTATATTTTATAGAAAACAAATTTCCAATTATATTGGAATAAGGGTAACTGGGGAGTATTCTTTTTTAGGATATTCAGATATTTATAGTGTTAATCCTGTAAACAGAAAAAGAAATTTAAGTTTTAATACCAATGTTTGGGAGTTAGGCATAGCTGGAGATTTTAATTTTTTTAGATTTCAGCCTGGTTTTGAAGGATATAATTTCACCCCATATATGGGCTTGGGGGTGGGGGTTTTCACGTATGAACCATTTGCCTATTTGAATGGAGAAAAATTCTTGTTGAGGCCATTAGGAACTGAAGGACAAGGAAGTTCATTGTATCTTAATTCAAACCCCTATTCGGTTACAGCTTTGAGTATCCCTTTTACTTTTGGAGTAAAATATGCCTTAAATACAAGAACAAATTTCTTTGCAGAAGTGATTTACCGCTTCACCAATACCGATTATTTGGATGATGTAAGTGGGTTGTATGCTCCTGATGCATTCCCTCCATTGCCAGATGGAAGTTTAACCCCAGCTTTTTTATTACAAGATAGGAGTTATGAAACCGGATCATCCATTGGAGTAAAAGGAAAACAAAGAGGAAATAGCCTTAAATCCGATACATTTTTAACCTTAAAAGTGGGCCTTTCATTCAATTTACAGACCTACCGTTGCCCAACTTTTTAATTTCTACATCTTTTCTTGCATTTAAATCCTCAGAAACCATTGATTTTGTTAATTTTGCACCCTAAATCGAGTGCATGGTTCAACAAGAAAACCTTTTGCCAAAAATAAACCAGCAATATCTACCAAAACATATCGCCATAATTATGGATGGGAATGGACGTTGGGCGGAAGAAAAAGGGCAAGAGCGTTTATATGGTCATTTTCATGGAGTTGAGAGTGTTCGTGACATAGTGGAAGGTGCTGCAGAATTAGGTATTCAATACCTAACTCTATATGCTTTTAGTACCGAAAACTGGGATAGACCTCAAATTGAAGTAGATGGCTTAATGAGTCTTTTGGTTGACACTATTCACAAAGAAGTTCCGATACTTAATAAGAACAATATAAGGTTGCATGTAATTGGAAATTTAGATATGTTGCCCGAATTTGCTGCACTAGAATTGCAGGAAGCATTGCATTTAACAGCTCAAAATACAGGGTTGAATCTTATTATGGCATTGAGTTACAGCAGTAGATGGGAATTGGTAAATGCGGTTAAAAATATTGGTATTGATGTGAAAATTGGAAAAATCGACCCCTCATCTATTAATGCAGAAACCCTAGAACAATACCTAGCTACCAGCGAATTTCCAGATCCTGAATTGATGATTAGAACCAGTGGAGAATACAGGATCAGCAATTTTCTATTGTATCAATTGGCCTATGCGGAATTGTATTTTACCAATACCAGATGGCCTGATTTTAGAAAAGAAAACTTGTATGAAGCTATTATTAACTACCAATCTCGAGAAAGGAGATTTGGAAAAACAGGTCAACAAATTCAGGTTTAACAAAGCATTTTCATTATTCGGGCTAATTTGCCCTGCTTATAACCAAATTAATTGCTGAATGCACGGATTGTGTTAAGCCGGCAAAAGAACAAATAGAAAAGGGATGCAGAAAGTGTTTAAATTATTATTTTTCGCTGTAATTGTTTTATTTTATTCTCAATCGGCATTTGCTCAGCAGTCAACTAGCTCGGATACTACTATTACCTCTATTGAGGTAGATTTGATTAATTTATTTAATCAGAAAACACAGAAAAAATATAAAGTAGCCAATATTAAGGTTACCGGCAATCGATTTTTCGATGAAAATTTATTGGTTTCTATTTCTAGTATAGGTATTGGAGATGAAATTGCTATTCCTGGAGGAGATCAATTTTCTAAAGCGATTACTAAACTATGGGCACAAAATTATTTTAGTAATGTAGAAATCTATGTTACTAGAGTGGCGGGTAAAGAAATTGATTTAGAAATTTTAGTTACCGAAAGGCCTCGATTGGCTAATTTTTATTTTAAAGGAGTACCAAAAGGTCAAGCGGATGATTTACGCGGCAAAACAGGACTAGTGCCAAACAGGGTAGTTACTGAAAATATGAAAATTACTGCTACAGAAGTAATTATGAAATTCTTTGCCGAAAAAGGTTATCGTGAAACCACTGTAAAAGTGAATGAAAGAAAAGACTCTTCAATTGACAATACTTTATCATTGGATTTTATTATCGATAAAGGACCAAAAGTAAAAATTAGTAATATTAATTTTGGTAACAACACAATAGATGAGGCTAAATTAAAAAAGCAATTTAAAGGGTCAAAAGAAAAATCAAGACTTACATTATACCCTAGTTATGATAGTGGTAAAATTGTAATACCTAAGCACTATACTTTTGACCAGTATATGAAAGAGAAAGGCTATCTAACTCTTTCAAGGACCAAGAAAGTATTTGATCCATACGCACGTATTAAATTTTCCTCAGCAAAATTTGATGAAATAAAATATACTGAAGACAAAGAAAGCCTATTGAATTTTTATAATACTTTGGGTTACAGAGATGCAGTTATTGAAAACGATACCGTTTACGCAACTGGCAATGGTAATTTGAATATTGATATAAAAGTTAATGAAGGACGAAGGTATTATTTTGGAAATATTAGTTGGCGTGGAAATTCCAAATATTCAGATTCTCTATTAACTCAAGTGTTGGGCATAAGAAAAGGAGATATTTACAATCAAGAAATACTCAATAAAAAATTGGGTAAGTCCTCTTCACCTGATGGTGGCGACATTAGCGGTTTATATCAAGATGATGGATATTTATTCTTTAGAACAGAACCGATTGAAACCGCAGTATACAATGATACGATTGATTTTGAAGTTAGGGTAATTGAAGGTCCACAAGCAACCATTAAAAATGTGCGAATTACTGGTAATGATCGTACAAAGGAATATGTAATCAGAAGAGAAATTAGAACTATTCCTGGAGAAAAATTTAGCAGACAATTACTCATTCGTTCTGTTCGTGAATTGGCCCAGTTGAATTATTTCAACCAAGAAAAAATTACACCCAATCCAGTACCCAACCAAGAAGATGGAACGGTGGATATCAATTATAGTGTAGAAGAAAAATCTAGTGATCAGTTAGAATTGAGTGCAGGCTGGGGTGGATTGATAGGATTAACAGGAACATTGGGAGTATCATTCAATAATTTCTCCATCAAAAATATTTTCAATAAAAAAGCTTGGGATCCTTTGCCAATGGGTGATGGTCAAAAATTGAGTTTACGAGTTCAAAGTAATGGTAAAGCTTTCCGATCTTATAATTTCTCATTTACCGAACCTTGGTTAGGAGGCAAAAAAAGAAATGCGTTAACATTAAGTATTTTCAATACCAAATTTGGTCAAACAAATGATCCTTTTACTGGCGCGTTTAATCCTTCTCTTGCCGACGAAAGGTATATTTCTACAACTGGTGCAACCGTAAGTATAGCAAAGCAATTGAAATGGCCTGATGACTATTTCTCATTAACAATGGGTATCAATTATACGCGATATAAGTTAAGTGATTATCCAATCGATCCTATTAATCTTCCTGGTTTGGATAATGGTTTTGTAAATAACTTAAATTTTAGAATTGCTTTACAAAGATCTTCCGTAGACCAACCAACTTTCCCTAAATCGGGTTCTAATTTTTTAGCAAGTTTGGCAATAACACCTCCATATTCATTGGGCGATAAAAATATTAATCCTCCTGATAATCCATATAAGTGGATTGAATACCATAAATGGCGTTTTAATGCAGAATGGTTTGTTCCATTGGGTAAGCCTCATGGTGAAGACAGAAACAAACAGTTTGTTATGCGTTTTGCGGCCAAGTTTGGTTTCTTAGGCAGATTCAATACTGAATTACAAGTTTCTCCTTTTGAACGTTTTCAGGTGGGTGATGCAGGATTGAGTAACCAATTTGCCTTATTGGGTTTTGATATTATTGCACACAGAGGTTATCCGGTATATGATAATTCCAATCCAAGAATCAATCCCGATCAACAAAGAGCGAGTCAGTATTTTACTATATTTAATAAATACACGATGGAAATGCGCTATCCATTGAGCTTAAACCCAAGCAGTACCATTTTTGCTTTGGCCTTTTTTGAAGCTGCCAATGGATGGTATACTATGAAAGATTACAATCCTTTTCAATTAAGAAGATCCGTAGGAATAGGTATGCGTTTCTTTTTACCCATGTTTGGATTGCTTGGATTTGATTATGGCATAGGATTGGATAGGTTTACTGGAAACAATAGTATGAAGGATGCAGCTCGCTTTACCTTTATGTTAGGTTTTGAGCCAGAATAATCAACTTTTAAAAAAAAATTGTATGAAAAAGAGTGTACTTTTTTTATTTATTTTATGCCTTATTTCGATGGGTGCTCAAGCACAACAGCGTTATGCCATCATCGACACCAAGTATATTTTAAGTAAAATTCCTGAGTATAAAGATGCCGATAAGAAATTGCAGTTGGTTGGCGAGCAGTGGCAGAAAGAAATAGACGATAAGCAGTTGGTATTGGATAAAATGTACAAGAACTACGAAGCAGAGCAGTTTATGTTAACAGACGATTTGAAGAAAAAAAGAGAAGATGAATTATTTGTAAAGGAAAAAGAAGTGAGGGATTTACAAAAAAAACGCTTTGGATATGAGGGAGATCTGTTTAAAGAACGCCAAAAATTAGTTAAACCCATACAGGATAAGGTGTACAATGCCATCCAAAAAATTGCCGTAGCTCGATTTTATGATTTTGTACTCGATAAAAGTGAAGGAATTACCGTTATATTTGCCGACCCAAAGCTGGATAAGAGTGATGAAGTGCTGAGGGAAATGGGAATTAAAAATTAGTCAATAAACAACAAACAATAAATTTCAACAATCAATTTTAGTACAATGAACAAATTTCTTTTAGCGTGTGTGGCATTTGCGGTGTGCGTGCTTTTCACCAACAGTGCTAGTGCACAGAATACCAAGATTGGATACTTTGATGAGCAAGCTGCATTGTCTTTGTTTCCAGGCATCAGCAAAGTAGATACTTTGATGAATAGCTATCGAATTGATTCTTTGCAAGAAGAATACAAATATTCAGTAGGTGATTTCCAACGTAGAGACAGCATCTTTAAAAAAGATTCTGCTGCTATGCCTGCTAAAGCAAGAGAAATTGCAACAAGAGAGTTATTGCAATTGCGTTATAAATTGGTAAACTGGCAGCAGTACCAACAACAAATGGAAGAATCGAAGTATGAGCAATTGGTAAATCCTTACCGTATTAGAATTGCTGAAGCTTTAGCTGGAATTGTAGCCGATCAGAAATACACTATTGTATTAAAGTCTGATGCTATCTCACCTTATGTTCAACCGAATCTGTTAGATAATTTAACTATCAGGGTTGCTATGAAATTAAAGTTACCATTGCCTAAAGAAATTGAAGATGCTTGGAGAGCAGCATCTGGCGGTGGTGCCATGCCTTCTGCTCCTGCTGTTAAGCCTGCAGCAAAACCAGCTGGAAAAGGATAATTCACTTATAAAATATTTTGAAAAAGACCTGTCTGTAAAGGCGGGTCTTTTTTATTTTCAAAGCTTTCAGCTTTACAATTTGATTTTTTAGTCAAAGCATAAATTGACTTTTATTTTTATTTGTCATATTATAGTATTACTTTTGATATAATTAGTCAATTAATAATAGTACTATTATGAGTAAGCAACTATTAAAAATTCAGCAGTTGGATGAAAAGATAAAGGCTTTTGATAGATCAAAAAATGTATCTCCTCCTTCAAATGGATGGGTTAAAGCCATTCGTAATGCTATTGGCATGAGTATGTTGCAATTGGGTGATCGAATGTCAATTACAAAACAAAGTATACAGGATATTGAAAAAAGAGAGAAAAAAGGGTCTATTACAATCAATGCTTTAAGAGAGGTAGCAAATGCATTGGATATGCAATTGGTATATGGTTTTGTTCCAAAGGATGGAAGCCTGGCTTTATTGATAGACCGAAAAGCAAAAGAACTAGCTACTCAAATTGTTATGCGAACCAGTAATACAATGAAATTAGAAGATCAAGAAAACTCAAAACAGCGAATCGAAAATGCCATTTTGGAAAGAACCACTAGTATCAAAAATGAAATGCCTAAAGCTTTATGGGATTAGAAATAAAGTATAATGATGGTCAAACACCTCTTTCTGAGGAGGAGAAAGAAGGATTACTAATTCCAAGTATATCAACTCGTGGTGAATTAGACGAATTTGAACAACAGAATATAGAAGAAGCCATTTTGTGGTCCTTAAAACGTAATTTTAAAAAGGATAATCTTTTTACAGAAAGTTTTATTCGTGAATCGCACAAACGAATGTATGGTAATGTTTGGGCCTGGGCTGGCGAGTTTCGTAAAACCAATAAAAATATTGGAGTAGATAAATGGCATATAGCAACAGATCTAACTATTTTGTTGGGCGATGTACAATTTTGGTGTACAAACAATATTTTTAGTGCAGATGAAACGGCTATCCGTTTTAAACATAGGCTTGTTAGTATTCATTGTTTTGCAAATGGCAATGGGCGACATAGTAGATTGATGGCTGATATAATTATTAAGCAGTTTTTTAAACTACCTTATTTCACTTGGGGTTCCAATTCTGCTGAAGATCCAAGTAATACTAGAAGAAGATATTTAAATGCACTAAAGTTGGCTGATAAGGGAGATGTTGAACCATTGATCAAATTTGCAAGATCATAAATAAAAAAGCACACTTATATATCAATCCAAAAAAATGCAAATACAAAAGGGACCTATAGGAATTTTTGATAGTGGATATGGAGGACTCACGATATTGAAAGATGTTGTAAATGCTTTGCCTCAATATGATTATTTGTATTTAGGTGACAATGCACGTGCGCCTTATGGAACCAGAAGTTTCGAAACGGTTTATCAATATACATGGGAAGCTGTGCAATGGTTTTTTTCGCAAGGTTGTGAATTGGTGATACTTGCATGTAATACAGCTTCTGCAAAAGCCTTACGTACTATTCAACAGAAAAACCTTTCTTTAATTTATTCGGATAAAAGAGTGTTGGGAGTAATTCGCCCAACCGCGGAAGTGATTGGTAATTACTCGGCATCTGGCGAAATAGGAATTTTGGCTACAACTGGAACAGTAGAAAGCGATAGTTATTTATTAGAGATTGCTCATTTTTTTCCTACAATAAAAGTTGTTCAGGAAGCATGCCCTTTATGGGTTCCATTGATAGAAAATAACGAGTTTAATCACCCTGGAGCTGATTATTTTGTACAGCAGCATTTGCAAAAGATCATGCAAAAAGGACCAACAATTGACACATTATTATTGGCATGTACCCATTATCCATTGTTAATGCCAAAGATCGAGCAGTTTATTCCTAAAGGAGTTAAATTAATTTCTCAAGGAACCATAGTAGCTAATAGTCTAGTTGATTATTTAGAAAGACACCCGGAAATGGCCAATAAATGTGCTGCCAATGGTCAAATTCGATTCTGTACAACCGATTCCGTGGAGCATTTTAATGCAAATGGGGCTATTTTCTTTGGAAAACCTTTAAAATCGGAGCATATTCAGTTGGGTCATTAGATTTTTTTTCCTAATTTTGCCGTCCTTTCACAAGCGGCGGTATGGTGACTGCAGCAATGAAAAGAAACTATATTTTAGGGTTAGTAAAAAAAGTTAATAATGAAACGTACATTCCAACCACACAAACGTCGCAGAAAAACCGTACATGGTTTCCGCAAGCGTATGGAATCTGCTAACGGCCGTAAAGTATTGGCAAGCCGCAGAGCGAAAGGTCGCAAGAAACTATCTGTTTCTAGCGAAAAAGGTTTAAAATAAGCCCAACCCTCGGGTAGCTGTTTGATTCTCTGATTTATTGGGGAATTAAATGCTAGGGATAAAAATATAAGCTCCGTCTCTTTGACGGGGCTTTTTTAGTTTTGTAGAAGATGAGTAAATTAAACGGATACAATAAGGAGCAAAAGCTAAAAAGTCGAAAGGCTATGGAAGCTTTATTTGCTACTGGCAAATCCTTTAATGCTTTTCCGATAAAAGTGTTTTATACTCTTGAACTGATTGAGCAAACCGACTCTGCTGAGATCACAGCTTTTAAGAACAATACTAGTACTCATGATTCAGCTCAAAATATTGCAGGAAATTTAGTTCACGCAGGTGTTGGTGTTAGTTCTCGAAATTTTAAGAAAGCAGTAGATCGAAATAGAGTTAAGCGATTATTGAGAGAAGTTTATAGAACGCAAAAGCAAGATCTAATCAGCACTGTTGCCCTGCAAAGCTCGGAATTGAATGTTTTCTTTTTATACGTTGGAAAGGAATTACCTGCCTTTCTAGAACTTCAATCGGCAATGGAAAAAACATTGGAGAAATTGATCGGAAGAATTGGTGAAACAACTAAGCAGTAAAGTCTATGTGTGATCGATGTGAAATAGTGTTAGCAGAAAAAAAATCCTTTTCAATTGCAAAAGGACTAGGTTATTTATTCATACCCTTCATCAAATTTTACCAATACATCATTTCTCCTGTAATGGGCCCTAAATGCAGATTTGTTCCTACCTGTTCTCAATACGGAGAAGAAGCACTTAAGAAGTACGGACTATTTAAAGGAGGATGGCTATTTATTAAAAGATTCAGCAAATGCAGACCTGGCGGCGGTTCTGGATGGGATCCGGTGCCTTAAATAATACATTTATTCAACAAAGGTTAAAAATGCGCTTACTATAAAAGCCTATAATTTTCTTCATTTCGTCTGCAATGAAAAAACTCACCCAGATAAATCGGGGCTCAAACAGTTTTCATTGCCAAAGCCTCATTCGAAAATTATTTAACGGCTTTTCTCTAAGGCTTATTTTTAATCCTTCATTGAATCTAAATGTATTATTGCTTTGGTGCTACGGTGAGGGCTTGCATTTTAGCGATCATTTCCCTAATTTCTTTAATGCTGTAAAAGCGATAGATCTCTGGTTCTTTTCCATCAATCATTTCTGCAGAGCGCATTTGATGATAAGGCCCTACAACTTCTGCTTCAGGGTTAGCCGATATTTTGGTAGCTTGGTTTGGAAGAATAAAATAATTGCGATTAGCAGCAGAAACATTCTTGCCCTCAATCAATAAATTCAAAGAATCAATTTTTTGTTTTAATGATTCTTGCGTGATCATATTCTGTTGCAATTTAGGGCTGCTGTATTTTTGATAACTTCCTATAATGGTATCGTTCTTTACATTCACAATATATAAACCGTTGTCGAGCATTTCTACTGTTGCTTCTCCTGCAGGTGTACTCAATTTAAAACTAACTTTTTTGCTATTCATGTCTAGTCTTTTCTCTTCATGTCCTGCGCCATCTTTCGATTTGATAGTCTCAGCATTTAAATCGATATCTGCCGCACCTTTACTCATAATGATCACTGTTTTTTGATCACCAGAACATGCAGTAAACAAAAAGGCTAAACAAATGCCAGCAATAAAACTTTTCATATAGTTTGTTTAAAAAAAATCCCGCAGTAAATATTTACTGCGGGATAAAAATACAATATTAATAGGAGTTTATTTAGCTGCTCCGAAACGTTCTGCAACTTTATTCCAATTTACCACATTCCAAAAAGCGGCCAAATAATCAGCTCTTCTGTTTTGGTATTTCAAGTAATAAGCATGTTCCCAAACATCTGCTCCTAAAATTGGTGCGCCTTTAACTTCGGCAACATCCATCAAAGGATTGTCTTGATTTGGAGTTGACGAAACTTCTAGTTTGCCATCTTTTACAATCAACCAAGCCCAACCGCTACCAAAGCGAGTCATACCAGCAGCCGCAAATTTTTCTTTGAATGCTTCAAATGAGCCAAAAGCTGATGTAATTGCATCGGCCAAAGCACCAGTTGGTGTTCCGCCAGCATTTGGAGCCAAGCTTTCCCAGAAGAATGTATGGTTCCAATGGCCACCGCCATTATTGCGCACTGCAGGACTAATTGTTCCTGCAACTTTTACTAGTTCTTCCAAAGTTTTTCCTTCATTAGGACTTCCAGCAACAGCTTTGTTTAGGTTGTCTACATAAGCTTGGTGATGCTTACCATGGTGAATTTGCATGGTGGTAGTGTCGATATTTGGTTCTAATGCTTCATGAGCATAAGGTAAAGGAGCAAGTGTAAATGACATGGTTTTTGTTATTTAGTTATTAAGTTATTGGTTTGTTACTAAGGTTCAGCAAATTTAAGGAGCATTAGATAAACTTGGTGTTATGTAAATGATTTGTTTCGCAAATCGAAATTGCTAATAAAAGGTGAAGTTAAAACATCTATTGTTGCTGGGAATTACATAATTCTTCGGCTTCTTTGTAAAAAGATATGGTTTCAAAGAATTACTAAGTTCGATATTGAGAAATGATTGTTTATTCTACTGTTTTGTAAATAAATGAAGTTTCAAACAAATACAACGTTCGCTGCTGAGAAATCAGTCATTATTCTACTTCTTTGCAAATAGATGTAGTTTCAAACAATTACAACGTTCGCTGCTGAGAAATGCAGTTACTAAATTTATAGAGTATTAAATCAAGCATTTCTCAAAGGCTTACTTATGTATTTATTTGAAACTGCTGTTATAAAAAACGAATCAAGCATTTCTCAAAGGCTCACTCATGTATTTGCTTATTTTCACTTAAATCCAATTCATGAAGTCCATATTATTTATTTTTGCGGTAGCCATTTCACTTCAAGTAAATGCTCAAACAAAAAGTAGATTTTCTGCTGAAATTAATTACGGTGTTCAAGGTAATTATTTTGTACGAAGCTATAATGAAATTGGGAGGCCAGATGGCACAGCATTTTTAAATAAAAATTTTATTGGCACTATAGGAGGGGCAGAAATTCTTTGTAGAACAACCAATATGGCATCATGGGGTATTGCATTTTCTAAAAGTACTAATACAAGAAGTGTAACTTATAATACCAGAATCAATGGAGTAGGTGTATTTATTCGTGATTTTGATATAAAGCATGAAAACAGATTTTATCAATTATTCTACCAAAGAAAATTCTCTAAAAAACTGCCAAGTCTCACTTATGAAATTGGATTATTTTACTTGCGTTCTCAACAACAAGAGGTTAGTATTGGGAATTCGGTTTTATTTGACCAAAGAAATTGGAAGAATAGCAAACTAGAAGAAGGAGGCGCTTTTGTAGGATTCAAATTTGAAAAATTTATTGATAAAAAAATAGCTCTAGGAATAAAGTCAAGGGTATACTATACTATTTCTGTTGATCAGTTAGAATCAATTGCTTTAACTCCGACTCTTACTTATCATTTCTAACTTTTATCTTAAATCTCTTTTAACTCAATTTGTTGATTTAAGATAATTAATGAATCTTTTATAATAGAAGTTTCAAACAAATACAAGAGTGAGCATTTGAGAAACACAATTAATGTATCCCTTACAATATAAGTTTCAAA
>JANOQC010000077.1:0-11781 GCA_031422175.1 Sphingobacteriia bacterium
TCAACCTGGTTCCAATAATCACTTACTTTTCTATCACAAAAAGCATTGTTGTTTTCAGGATCCATATAACGCAAGAAATACCAACTACTTCCTGCATAACCAGGCATGGTATTGGTTTCAAGCACCCCGCCGCTAAAAGAATCTTCAAATTGATTGATCCATTCCGGAATATTACTCAAAGGTCCTTCACCATCAGGCCCAGGACTGTACGATTCAACTTCAGGCAATAATAAAGGCAATTTTGATTCATCTAAAGGATAAGCAATCCCCTCTTTCCAAACAATCGGAAATGGTTCGCCCCAATAACGTTGTCTGCTAAAAGCAGCATCACGCATTTTATAATTCACTTTCTTTTTTCCAATACCCTTCTCCACTAATTTGTTGATTACAATCGATATCGCATCGCGCATCACTACACCATTTAAGAAATCGCTATTGTGCAAAACGGCATCTTTGGTTGCATTGGCTTCTGTACCATTGTAATGCTCACCAATAATATTGGTGATGGGTATATTAAAATGTTGTGCAAATTTATGATCACGTTCATCTCCACAAGGAACCGCCATGATGGCTCCAGTTCCATATCCTGTCAATACATATTCCGAAATCCAAATAGGAATTTTTACTCCATTAAAAGGATTGATAGCATATGCACCAGTGAAACATCCACTAATCTTTTTTTCAGCCTGACGCTCCCTATCGCTTCTACTTTTTACATAAGCAATATATGTTTCAACAGCAGCATGTTGATCTGCTGTAGTGATAGATGCTATCAAAGCATGCTCTGGGGCAACCACCATAAAATCTACGCCGAAAATAGTATCAGGTCGGGTTGTGTAAACCGTTAACTGGGCTGGTTTATCAGCATTTATCAAAGCAGTATTTGAAGTAGAAATATCAAAACTAATTTCAGCTCCATAAGATTTTCCAATCCAATTGAGCTGCATTTCTTTCATTGCATCACTGAATTCAATTTGATCCAATCCGGTAATTAAACGATCTGCATATTCGGTAATGCGTAAATACCATTGGCGCAATTTCTTTTTTATAACAGGATGACCACCTCTTTCACTCACACCATTTACTACTTCATCATTGGCTAAAACAGTTCCCAATGCTTCGCACCAATTCACTTCTCCATAGCCACAAAATGCCAAACGATATTGCATCAAAATATCTTGCTGTTCTTTTTCACTAAATCCTTTCCATGCTTCCGCAGAAAAAATAAGTTTGTTGTTGGCAGGACATTCATGTGATTGATTGCCTTCTTTATTAAAAGCTTCAATCAATGAATCAATACTTTCTGCTTTTTGCGTAGACCGATTGAAATAGGATCCGAATAATTGCAAAAAAATCCATTGCGTCCATTTATAATATTGTGGCTCACAGGTTCTTACTTCTCTACTCCAATCGTAAGAGAATCCAATATTGTTTAATTGGTTCCTGAAATTATTGATATTCTGAATAGTACTTACTGCAGGATGTACACCATGCTCTATAGCATATTGTTCAGCAGGTAAACCAAAAGCATCGTATCCCATTGGATGTAATACATTGAACCCTTTTAAACGTTTGAATCTGCTATAAATATCAGATGCGATATATCCTAAAGGATGCCCCACATGTAAACCTGCACCACTGGGGTAAGGAAACATATCGAGTACATAACATTTTGGTTTATTGATATCGTTGCTTACTTTGTATGCATCAGTTTCTTCCCAATTGCGCTGCCATTTTTGTTCGATTGATCTAAATTGATAGTCCATTTTTGAGGCTTCCGAAGCGATTTATTATGTTAGGGTTTAGTTTATTTGCATTTCATTAACGCTAAGCCATCATGAATCCCCTAATTTCAATGATAAATTCAGCGTTTTAATGGCTGCAAATGTAAGTCTTTAGCCACCAAAACCGTACATTTGTACATCACTTAATACTATTTAAAAATAGCGAATCACTCATGGCAGAAGTTGGAAAATCATCACTTAAAAGAAGCAAACCTAATTATATATATACCATTATTGGGGTTTCATTGGTGCTTTTTATCATGGGTATCATGGGTTGGTTTTTTCTAAATATCAATTCTGTAGGCAATTCATTTAAAGAAGATATCCGATTAAGTGCTTATTTAAGAACCCTTAATAAGGACACCATTGGTCAAATACAACAATTTATTGCATCTAAGCCCTATGCCAAAGATGTAACTTATGTAGATAAGAATTCAGCTAAACAAATCTGGAATAAAGAAAACAATGAGGACTGGGCAAAAATTTTGGATGTAAATCCATTGCCTGAGAGCATTGATTTTTATGCCAAAGCCGAGTATGTAAACAAAGACAGTTTATTGAAAATTTCCGATGATCTAATGGGGGCTTATGGCAATCAGATCACCGATTTGCAATACCCTCAAACATTGGTGAATAACCTCAATGAAAAAGCGTCTAAAATTGGATTGATCTTTTTAGTGGTTGCTATTTTATTGAGTTTGATCGTGATTTTCAGCATCGATAATACCATCCGTTTGGCCATGTTCTCCAACAGATTTTTGATCAAAACCATGCAAATGGTGGGCGCCACCCAAGGATTCATTGCAAAACCACTCAATATCAGAGCACTGATCAATGGATTGATCAGTTCAGGCATTGCCATTGTGTTGCTCTTTTCTTTGATAGGATGGGCTGAAAGCCAGTTCCCGCAATTAAAAGTGATTAGAAATATGAGTCATACCCTGATTCTATTTGGAGGAATTACTATTCTTGGTGTAGGAATATCTGTATTTAGTACCTATCGAAGTGTGCTCAAATATTTGAAAATGAAATTAGACGAACTTTATTAATAACTTTAGAAAAAATTACAATGGCTAACGAAACAGTAAAAGCAACAACACTATTTTCAAAAGATAATTATACGTGGATGCTCATAGGCGGTGTTGTAATAGCACTGGGCATGGTATTGATGAGTGGAGGAAAGAGTGCCGACCCTAATGTATTTGATACAAACGAAGTATATAGCACTACACGCATCACTATTGCTCCAATAATGATTGTTTTTGGTTTGTTGATTGAAGTGTATGCAATATTTAAAAGTCCGAAAAAGGCAGCTTAATATCTCATTTTAATTTAAGACTGTCGAAATCAATTAGTTTAAAGCGTTTCCTATATGGAGCGCTTTTTTGTTTGTGATAATTTCAGCATAAACTTTATATTTATCTAGAATTAAATGATAAACTTACCCTTATGACCATATTCGAAGCAATTATTATAGCTATTGTAGAAGGAATTACCGAATTTCTTCCTATCTCTTCTACCGGTCACATGATTATTGTGAGTTCCTTTATGGGAATTGCCAAAGATGAGTTTACCAAATTATTTGAAGTAGCCATTCAACTGGGGGCCATTTTATCGGTGGTGGTATTGTACCGAAAAAAATTCTTTCCCCTCAACCATTGGAGCTTTTACTTAAAATTAATTGTTGCAGTAATACCTGCACTGGTATTGGGTTTTCTATTATCCGATAAAATAGATGAACTACTGGAAAGCCCTATGACTGTTGCGGTTACTATGTTAGTAGGTGGTGTGATACTTATTTTTATAGATGATATTTTTAAAACCCATACCATAGAAAAAGAAGAGGATATTTCTTACTTGAGAGCATTTATTATCGGTTGTTTTCAATGTCTTGCAATGATTCCAGGTGTCAGCAGATCTGCGGCCAGCATCATTGGTGGAATGCAACAAAAACTCACTAGAAACCTGGCTGCAGAATTTTCTTTTTTCTTGGCAGTACCAACCATGGCTGCAGCAACTGGTTATAAATTATTAAAAGCCATTAAAGAAAACCCTGAAATGCTTACCACTAAAAGCAATTTGGTTTTATTAGGTATCGGCAATGTGGTGGCTTTTATTGTTGCCCTGATCGCTATTCGTTTCTTTATATCTATTTTACAAAAATATGGTTTCCGTTTTTTTGGATGGTACAGGGTAATTGTTGGATTGATTTTGATTACACTCATTTACACAGGGTATTTAAAATAATCATTTATGAAAACAGCTAATAAAAAAGTAATCAATGGTTGGGCCATGTACGATTGGGCCAACAGCTCGTATAATTTAGTGATCACTTCCACCATTTTCCCTGCTTATTACGAAGCCATTACGGGTGATGGCAATGACAATACTTCAGTAGACACAGTTAAGTTATTTGGTAGAGAATTTGTAAATACTTCTTTATACAATTATGCATTGGCTATTGCATTTATTATTGTTGCTATTAGCTCTCCTATCCTTTCTTCTATTGCCGACTATCGGGGCAATAAAAAGAAATTCTTATTTTTCTTTTGTACAATTGGCAGCATTGCTTGTTCATCCATGTATTTTTTTACCAAAGACAATTTAGCCTTTGGTTTATCCTGCTTGATCATTGCATGTATTGGATTTTGGAGCAGCTTGGTTTTTTACAATTCTTTTTTACCTGAAATTGCTGCCCCAGAAGATCAAGACAGGGTAAGTGCAAAAGGGTTTTCAATGGGATATATTGGCAGTATGATTTTACAAATTATCTGTTTTGTATTTGTTTTATCGCCTGATAGTTTTGGTATAACTGTAGGTAAAGCATCTCAAATTTCTTTTTTATTAGTAGGTTTTTGGTGGTGGGGTTTTGCACAAATAGCCCTAAGACGTTTACCCAACAGTATTCCAATTGGAAATGCAAAAACAGAAAATATATTTACAAAAGGTTATAAAGAATTAAATAAAGTTTGGCACCAGGTAAAAGCAATGCCAGTCTTAAAAAGGTATTTATGGGCTTTTTTCTTTTATAATATGGGTGTACAAACCGTCATGCTGGTAGCCACTTTATATGGAAAAAGTGAACTTAATATTCCTACCACCAATTTGATCATCGCTATTTTAATTATTCAACTGATCGCTATACCTGGTGCTTTTACCATTGCTTTTTTATCAAAAAAAATTGGCAATTTCTACGCATTGATGGTAACTGTATTTTTCTGGATTATACTATGCATAGTTGGTTATAATCTACCAAAGAATGGCATCTATGAATTTTATGGATTAGCAGTAATGGTTGGCTTTGTTATGGGCGGAATACAATCTTTAAGCAGAAGCACATATGCCAAATTAATGCCCGCAACCAAAGACACTACATCATTTTTTAGTTTCTACGATGTTACCGAAAAGATTGCTATTGTGATCGGCATGTTTAGTTTTGGATACATCAACGAATTTACTGGCTCACAGAGAAACTCTGTATTGGCATTGATAGTATTTTTTGTTATAGGATTGGCCATTTTATATAGTGCAGTAGTAAAAGAAAAAAAACATGCAATTATTTAGTATTAATACGGGTTATTTTAAATTAGATGGAGGTGCTATGTTTGGCGTAGTGCCTAAAAGCATCTGGAATAAATTAAATCCTGCTGATGAAAATAATTTATGCAATTGGGCTTTAAGAAGTTTATTGATCAAAACCGATGATCGGCTTATTTTAATTGATACTGGAATGGGCAATAAACAAGATGATAAATTTTTTGGTCATTATCACCTCAACGGAAACGATAGTTTAGAAAGTTCATTGGCACAGCATGGATTTTCAAAAGAGAATATTACTGATGTATTTCACACTCATTTACATTTTGACCACTGCGGAGGAACCATCATTAGGGAAAACGAACAATTGATTGCTGCATTTCCGAATGCCAAATTTTGGAGCAATGCAAAACATTGGGACTGGGCCGTTAACCCCAACGAAAGAGAAAAAGCCTCTTTTCTAAAAGAAAATATTCTACCAATAGAAGCGACTGGTAAGCTACTTTTTGTTCCAACGCCAGCTGCTGATTTTGATTCAAATAATTTATTGGGCTCGATTGATTTCATCAAAGACATTGCCATACGATTTGTAAATGGCCATACCAATTCGATGATGCTTCCACAAATTAATTATAAAGGAACAACTATTGTTTACATGGCTGATCTATTGCCTTCTATAGCCCATATTCCTCTGCCCTATATTATGGGGTACGACATGTTCCCATACACTACTTTACAAGAAAAAAAATCATTCCTGAAAGAAGCTGCCGAGAATAATTACGTGTTGTTTTTTGAGCATGACTCTATCAATGAATGTTGCACAGTTCACGAAACTGAAAAAGGCATTCGGGTAAAAGAAACGTTTAATTTGAATAGCTTGTAATTATCTTTTAGCAATCAATGACACTAGTGGGTGTCTTAAGTTCTTGTATCCCATCATGTCCACTTTTACTGAGCCCACTGAAATTGGACTTTCAATACGAACAGGAATATGATTGGCGTCATCGGTAACCCAAACAGTCATTTTTTCTCCTCCAGAAAAAATGGTTCCCTTTACTAATAATGGACTAAACTTAATTGCATTAAAAGTTCCGTATTTGGTTTTAATTTGCTCCTTCCCAAGGTATTTTATATAAAGACTATACACTTCATTGTCTAAAAACATGGAGAATGGAATTTTTTCATCTGGGTTGTATTTATTATAATCAATATTGCGTGCATAATAAATAGCACTCAATACGTCTTGCACACATGCAGGAATTTTTACAACGCCCTTACTTGACACAGCCGTATTTTGATCCTTATTAAAAGCGATATTTTCATTTATCTTATACCCACCTTCGTCTACATTCCGAATAAATTTAAGTGGTTGTAAAGTATTGGTATCTATAAATGATTCATATATATCCCTCACTTTAAATATCCAATCGTATTTACTATTTGATGTTCCTGAACCTGTAACATGGTAAACCGGCTTGTTCATCATTTTTTCTGTATTCACTGAAAAAGTAGCTGCTCCGGCATTTATATAAATACCAATTACCGAATAATAAATAGTATAACTTATTGATTCTCCTTGCTGAAAAGCATTATTACGTAACCCACAAAAATCATCTCCTGCAGAAATTGATTTTGCTGTAATCAATACAATCAATAAAAAAATGATACGTTTAATCAATTTTATTTTTTTTTCTGAATAATCTTATGCTCAAGATAAATAAAGTACCACCAATAGCTGGTAAGATTAAGTTAATTAACCAAATTCCCCCTGCAGTTGCAATAATTCCAATTGTATTAGAACTGACTAATCCAAACAACAACAAGCTCACTTTACCCCTTACGCCAATTTCTGCCAAAGCAATGCTAGGTACAATAGCCAATACCAATAATAGAACCCCTACTAAAGCAATGGCATCCAACCAAAAAATCGGCACATTAAACACATCAAACAGTAAGACATATTGAATCAAAAAAATAAAATACCTACCTAAAGAAAGGGAAAGTATCCTTATTAATTCCCTCCAATGAAAATCCTCCAATTTTTCTATGAAAAATCGATATTTGGAAACAATAGGAATTTTTTCTAGTAAATTAATCAACCCAGCTAATTTAAAATAAGCCAAGGTAAAAAGAATTATTCCACTTGCAATTACATATATCAAACCATCCAACCAAAATGCTGATAATCCATTTAATTGAGTTGTATTATTCAAAAGAAAAATTCTTAAATACAACAAAAAGCAAACTCCCAATGTAAATGTTACAATAATTTGCGCCATACTACCAACAAAAGAAAGTACAACTCCTCTTATTCTGTTTCCTTCCTTTAAAAAAACTACCCTGCCTGCAGATTCCCCAATTCTATTGATAGTATTAAATCCCAAAGCTTGACCTGCAAGAATAGCCCTAAATGCACTGAGAAATGAAATAGCTTCAATTCCCTTTACTTGTAATTGCCATTTTCTTGCTTCAATTCCCCAGTTTACAAACATCAATGCCATAACTGCAATTAGTTTCAACTGATGTTCCCCATTAAAAGCTGCAAGAATTAAGTTCCATGATTGTTGAACATCTACTTGCCGATTCACTTGCCTGTAAATAGAATAAGATAGCCAGATAAAAAGGAGCGGACCAACTATATAATTGAGTATATTTTTTTGCCTTCTATTCAAACAAATGATTTGCACAAAGATACGGTACAAGATGTAGCGAGTTGGAAAACGATTCGTATTTTCACAAGCAATGAAATATGATACAATTATATTGGGTGTAGACCCCGGAACTCAAATAATGGGATACGCCTTATTGGGCATTCTAAAAGGCAAACCCAATTTGTTGATAATGGATGTGCTTAAATTAACCAAAGAAAAAGACATTTATGCCCGCCTAGAAATGATTCATACCAAAATAACTGCACTAATCAAAGAATACCAGCCCAATTCCTTTGCTATTGAAGCCCCTTTTTTTGGAAAAAACATTCAGAGTATGTTAAAGCTTGGAAGGGCGCAGGGAGTGGCCATTGCAGCAGCTATGCAAGCAAAATTATTGGTTACAGAATATGCACCAAAAAAAGTAAAACAATCAATTACAGGTAATGGTAATGCCGATAAAGATCAGGTTTGGAAAATGCTGCAACATATTTTACAAATTGACCAACAACCCAAACATTTTGATGCGACTGATGCATTATCGGTGGCGCTCTGTCATTTTTATCAAAGCAATAGTGTGCTCAATAAAACGGGTAAACCATTAAAAGGCTGGGGAGATTTTCTTGCAAAAAATCCAGAAAGATTGAAACGCTAAAATGCCAGTGTTTGATTATTTCAAATGTTTCAATATAGCCAATTGTACTTCTTTTAATTCTGCTGTAGATAATTGCAGTTTTGGTCGATTAAAATTTAAATCTTCCGAGCTATTAATTGGCATTAAATGTACATGAGCGTGAGGCACTTCTAATCCTATAACGCTTAATCCACAACGATTACATGGAAAAGCTTTTTCAATGGCTTTTGCAATTGGCTGCGCAAATACCAAAATTTCTGACAAATAATCTGCAGTTAAATCAAAAAAACAATCTGTTTCGATTTTTGGCACAACCAATACATGCCCTTTTACTAAGGGAAAAATATCTAAAAATGCAAAAAAATGATCATTCTCTAAAATAATATAGGATGGAATTTCACGGGCAATTATTTTAGAAAAAATAGTCATCCTAGCAAATTAATTAAACAGTGATGTTTTCGATCTTAAATTTCATAACGCCATTAGGTGCAGTTATTTCTGCTACCTCACCAATTACTTTTCCCATCAATCCTTTTCCAATTGGAGATGCCGCAGATATTTTTCCTAATTTAAGATCAGCTTCTTTTTCGCCCACTAATTGGTAAGTTACAATTTTCTTAGTAGCCATATTAGTAATAGTAACTTTGGTTAGTATCGTTACTTTGCTGGTATCAATAGTGGTTGTGTCTACAATTTTTGCATTGGCAATCATTCCTTCCAATTGCTTGATTTTTGCTTCCAACATGCCTTGGGCTTCTTTGGCAGAATCATATTCTGCATTTTCCTTCAAATCGCCTTTCTCTCTTGCTTCTCCGATTGCTCTCGATGCTGCAGGACGATCTACCGATTTCATTTGATGTAATTCTTTCCTCATATTCTCGAAGGTTTCCTTCGTTACATACATATTATCACTCATACAATGGCTTTAATTATCATAAAAAAAATACAACGCCACATTTAACTGCGGCGTTGCACATATACAAATTTAAGGAAAAGGAGTAAAATTGCCTACTAAATAAATAATTTTTTGAGTAAAACCGTTGCCATTCGCTCAAAAGCCTCTTCACTATAGCCAGCAATATGGGGAGTTATTATTACTTGGGGTAAATTCAATAAGGTCTGTAATTGATCATTCTCAACTGAACTTAATTGATTGATTTTTTCATTTTCCAATACATCTAGCCCCGCACCACTTATCTGCTGATTTTTTAAGGCATTTATTAAAGCTTGAGTATCCATTATTTTACCCCTACATGTATTAATGAAGTAGGGCTTTTGAGCAAGTTTTTTAAAAAAAGCCTCATCGGCATAATGAAATGTTTCTTCATTTAAAGGTAAATGCAGACTCACCACATTGGCATATCTGGCAATTTGTTCTAGGTTAGCTTCTCTAATATTACCATTTGCAAATCCCGTTTTGTTTTTGTCGTATGCTAAAACAAGTACATCAAAAGCACTTAGCAATTTTGCAAAAGCAGCACCAGTGTTTCCATAACCAATAATACCAACTGTTTTTCCTGTTAATTCCTCTCCTCTATTTTCATCTCTTAACCAGATACCTGATTTTACCTGGTTATAACTATGATGAATTCGATTCATTAAATTCAACAATAACCCCAATGCATGTTCCCCCACGGCGTTGCGATTTCCTTCGGGGCTACTCTCGCACTGAATTTCTTTTGATTGGGCATAATCTACATCGATCAATTCCATTCCACTCCCCAACCTGCCAATCCATTTTAATGATGGTGCTTTATCAATTAATAATCTATCTATTGGAATGCTAGTTGTAACAATTAAGCCAACTACATGATCGAGCATTCCTAATAGCGACTCGTAACTGATGCCTGGCTGGTAAAGCACTTCATAACCTCTTTCTTCCAAACTTTTTTGAAGTATCGGATGCGCTTTTGCAGTAATAATTACTTTTTCTTTCATTTTATTAATTCAACACTATTTATCTCATAACTCATATCTCTTAATTCTTAATTCTTATCTCTTAATTCATATCTCCTATGAGCCCATTCTATAAGTCAACGCAGCAAAGTCTGCCACAGTCAACTGTTCAGCCCGTTTGGTAAATATTTCTTCCTGCAAAGTACTTGCATCAAAAAATGGCTTCAATGGATTTCGGATCATTTTTCTTCTTTGGTTAAATGCCGCTTTTACCAAAGTAAAAAAAGCTCTCTCCGATTTCATAGCCACAAAATGATCCTTTCTTTTTAATTTAATTACACCACTATTTACTTTAGGAGGAGGATTAAAACTACTAGGTGGTACATCAAATAAATATTCAACATCATAAAATGCTTGAACTAATACACTCAATATTCCATATACTTTAGTATGTGGTTTCGAAACAATTCTTTCTGCAACTTCTTTTTGAAACATCCCAATCATTACTGGCACTTGGTTTTTCCATTCGAGTATTTTAAATACTATTTGAGTAGAAATATTATAAGGGAAATTTCCTACCACAGTAAAAGAGTCTTCGAATGGAATGTCTATTTCTAAGAAATCCGCTTCAATAATGGCATCTGTTAATACAGGATAAGTTTGTTTTAAATAATTCACTTTCTCCCTATCTAATTCAACTGCTTTAAACTGGATATTCTTTAATGGCAAAAGAAATTTAGTTAATGCACCAGCTCCAGGGCCAACCTCTAGTAATTGGGAAAAAGGCTCTTCTTGTAAAGTAGTCAACATTTTTACACAAACTGATTCGTCTGTAAGGAAATGCTGACCCAGCGATTTTTTGAGCGTATATTGCATAGCTGCAAAAGTAGTATTTTAGCAACCTAAATAAAGGCTCATGAGCAATGAATTGCAAAAACCAGTAATTGGCTTCAGTTGTGGAGACCTCAATGGTATTGGACTAGAAATAATCATCAAAACCATATCCGACCAACGTTTACTAGATTTCTGCACACCTGTTGTGTTTGCAAGTAATAAAACGCTCAACTTTTATAGAAAAAGCTTGCCCGATGCAAATTTCAATTATACCAGCATCAAAGAATTTAATAAAATCAACCCTAAACAAGTCAATATTTTCAATGTTTGGGAAGAAGAAGTAGCCATAACTCCAGGTCAGTTAAATGAAATTGGAGGAAAATATGCATTGTTATCTTTACAAGAAGCCGCCAAAGCATTGAAAGAAGGCCATATTCATGGTTTAATT
>JANOQC010000078.1:0-1751 GCA_031422175.1 Sphingobacteriia bacterium
ATACCAATATCGTTCGGATAAAAGCTGTTGCAAACATTTTAAATCAACTAAATGAAGAATTTGTTTTTGTAGGTGGGGCAACCGTTTCATTATATGGAGATGTAAGCAAAGCCGAGGCAAGACCTACTGATGATGTAGATGTTATTATTGAATTAGCCTCCTATACCGGATACGCAGAGCTTAATGAAAATCTAAGAAAGATTGGTTTTGAAAATGATATTGAATCTGGTGTATTATGCCGTTATCGAGTAAAAGGAATTATTGTTGATGTTATGCCAACGGATGCTTCGGTTATTGGATTTAGTAATAGATGGTATGCGGATGGATTTAAGTTTGCAAAAACGATCCAATTAGACGATTTGCCAATAAAAATATTCACATTACCTTTTTTTATTGCCTCAAAAATAGAAGCATTCAAAAGTCGAGGCCAAAACAATTACTTGTTTAGTAGCGATTTTGAAGATATTGTTTATGTGCTTGAAAACAATGCCAATGTTAGCTCATTAATAGCCGAATCACCTAAAGATGTACAGCAATATTTGAAACAATGTTTTCGTGAATATTTAAAAGATGCAGAATTTGAAGAAGGGGTATCTGCTCATTTAGAACCCATAACTCAAGCACAACAAATTGAAAAAATATTCACGATACTTCATGAAATTATTGCTATGTAGCATTAAATTCTCCATATACTGGGCAACATAAATTAATAATGAAGACGCCCCATTTAAACCAACCTTTGGTACTAGATTAAGACAAATCCTTTTCCTTCTACCTACATCGTTATTATATAAAATGATATGGAAGTATGAAAAGCAGGTCTTAAAAGCCTGCTTATTTGATTTTCAGGAACTTTTCAAGACTTGCAGTTAATTGATAGAATCTTCTCAAATCTTTCCATAATTGGTTAGAGTGTAGGAAAATAGCCGCTACACTTTTTATAAGCTGAAATGACTGATAACCAGTTGTTTCAGCTTTTTTCGTTTAAATGCTTCATGTGGTATTTGGAGATTCATGAGTCAAGTGGGGATTTAATTGCTGGTACTCATTGCAAAGGAATTTATAAAATAAGTTTTAGTCCTCTTCGTCATTTTGTAAATCAACAATTTTCAACTGATAAAGATTTTCTTTTTGTAACTAAAGAAAATCAGTTGCCATGGTTTCAGTCTGCATCTAATTATCCCGACTTTCGCAGTTTTAAAAAAAAGGATATTGTGTTTTGGTTAAATGAAATGAAGCCAATAAAAAAATCTGTTCAATCAATTTACAAGGTCAGCAAGGTTTTAATCAATACCGGTGGGATATGGTCATAAGCAGGCAAACATGCGATGAATAATATTAATGATTATGAAAGAGCAACTATTATCTATTCGTCACTTCATACATTAGTAACAATTTCCATTATTAATTTTAAGAATTATTTTCAATGGAATTATCTAAAAATGTAAGTATTTCTGGTGACTCTGTTAATGAAAATTTTCTAGCCATAAATTTGCCAGAATCTAATAAAACTTTCGAATCATTCATTGATAATACTCTTGGATTTAATGAGTTCAGTGGATATTCAATAAATCTTAGATTGTTATTTATTACTGTATCTTTTAAAGAAGAGTTTATTAAAATTGTTTGAAAAATAATTTCATCTACTGCCCAGGTTCTTTTAAAAAATCTATGTGCTTTTGGATTATTTTTTAAATAATCAATTACATAAGCAATGGCTTTGGGAGTAAGGGTCATCCATTGCGACCTTC
>JANOQC010000079.1:0-4553 GCA_031422175.1 Sphingobacteriia bacterium
GGGCACAATTTGAATACAACAAACAAGTAAATGTAATGGCTGTATATCAAAGCACTGGAAACATTAGAGCCGGAGCAGGTGTTAGCATGAGCGTTTTTGGAGAAGCCAATTTCTTTTACAATACCAATGTTAAAGTAGCCAATGCAGCAAGCCAACAATATGAATTTGGGATTGGGTTTTATTTAAAAAGCAAGAAGTAATAAAAACAGTTAGGGATAGTTCATGCAAATAGAAAAATCTGAGCCTTTTAAAAAATTGATGAGCATTGCTTTTCAAATGAACTCAATTTTTTATTAATCAATTTTTTAGGCAGCGAAGATTTGCTATTTGGATGATATCACTTCTTTATTTACTTAGTATATCAAATACGGTTCCATCATTTTTCCCCAGTCTTTTAAATTTGTTAATTTTGTTGCCCCTTGCAGAAAACTTGGAAAAGGTAGATCGAACAATGCTTCGCTATTGCGAATGCCCAATAATTTATCTAAATGGTTTGTTCCAGAAGGGTTCACATTGGTAGCGTAGTTTGCCCAAGCAAAATCTGCAGGATGAATTTCTTTGATCAATTTCAGTAAAACCATTCCAAAAAAAACTGGCCTAAAATGAGTGTAGTCTTTTACATGAAATTGAATGCCGTTGCATTGTTCTCCAACATATTTCGATTCGGTAGAAACATATACCATTGGTGTAGTTTGTATGTCTTCTCCCATCATACTGTTGATCTGAGCGCTTACTGCTAGATATTTTAACCATGGTGCACCAACTATTTGAAAAGCCAATTTGCTTCCTCTGCCTTCATGCAAATTAGTAGCTTCTAAAAAACACAATCCTGGGTATAAAATCATCGATTCAAAAGTTTGAATTGCAGGAGAAGTAGCTACAAAGGGAATTCCCCAATTTGGTTGAAAATCATTTCTATTCCAATTAGTACATGCAATAACTTCTAGTGAGGCGTTGATATGATGCGTTTCATTAAAATACCGCGCTAATTCACCCAAGCTACAACTATGTCTAATAGGCATTGGCCATCTTCCAATAAATGAGCTGCAAGCAGGTTCTAAAAAAGGTCCTTCCACTAAATCCATATTTCCTGAAATAGGGTTGGGGCGATCAAGTACAATTAGTTTTTTCTTAGCTAATGCGCATGTTTCCATTAAATAAGTCAATGTCCAGAGATAGGTATAAAACCGAACTCCTGCATCGGGTACATCAAACAATATAATTTCTACATCAAGCAAATCTTCTTTTGTGGGAGCTAATTTATTTCCATATAAACTGATTATAGGTAAATCTGTTAATTCATCTACACCATCTTGTATAGCGGCACCATCAGCACCTTTAGCAAATAAACCATGCTCTGGAGAAAATAATTTCACCAATTTAAATCCCGCATCTTGCAATGCCTTTCTGGAAGGGATTTCATCATGAGTTCTAGCTGCTTCGTTGGTAACCAATCCAATTGATTGTTGCTTCCAAGAAGGATGGTTGGCTAATAATTGATCTATACCGAAAAAAATAGAATGACTCATAGGTTAAATATCTTTTTCAAAATTCATTCTATATTTCATTTGTTCTACCACATTAAAAATAATCGGGCATCGGTCATAGTGCATAAAAGTAGTAAATAACCTTCTGCTAAAATTGGGTAAATGCAAAGCCGGAAATTCTTTACATCCTTCAAAACGATATTCGTAAATAGTACATTTATTATCGCTCAAAAAATGACAAGGCATTTGATTCATGATCATCATTCCATTGCTTCCCTTTTCTAAATAAGTAGCATCAAATTGTTCTCTTGATTGATTTAAATGAACCGACAACACATCCGCTTCTGATTCATTCAAACATACCATTAAAGATTTGCAACAATTACCGCAATCGGTACAATTAATAGTTGGGCTAATCATTCGATCTAATTCCTGCACCAATTCATCTACTTCATCACCATTAATTTCCTTCACAAAATCTCTAAATCGATCGTTTTCCTTTTCTTTGGTTTGTGAATAGGATTTCAGGTAATCTAAATTGGTAATTGGCTGAAATGGCTCCATAATTAGCCCAAAGGTAGGAATGAGTATTAAAAATCAGCTAAAAACCCACATTTATCCACAGTAAATGCCCATTTGTAGAAAAGTATAATTGGGGTTGAATTTGAGGGGGTTAGATTTGCCATTGGCATAAAAAGAAACAAAAAGGTAATTATGGCTGATGAAAAAAATTTGGTTCAGTACGATGAAGACTCGATAAAATCGCTCGATTGGAAGGAACATATTCGCCTAAGACCTGGTATGTACATTGGAAAATTAGGTGACGGATCTGCTGCAGATGATGGAATTTATGTTTTGATCAAAGAAGTGATCGACAACTGTATCGACGAATATACCATGGGTTATGGTAAACATATTGAGTTAGCCATTGAAGGCAAAACGGTAACCGTTAGAGATTATGGGAGAGGTATTCCTTTAGGAAAAGTAATAGATGTAGTTAGTAAGATCAATACCGGAGCCAAATACGATAGTAAAGCATTTCAGAAAAGTGTAGGATTGAATGGAGTGGGTACAAAAGCAGTTAATGCTTTGAGTGCTCATTTTTTAGTAACTGCTTTCAGAGAGGGTAAACAAAAAACAGCGGAATTTGAGAAAGGATTTTTAGTAAAAGACCATAAAGAAGTAAAAACCGATGAGTCTAATGGAACTTTGGTGGTTTTTACTCCTGATGAAACCATCTTTAGAAATTTCCACTATATCTACGAATATCTTGAGAATCAATTATGGAATTATTGTTATCTCAATGCAGGGTTGGTCATTCACTTCAACAATAAAAAATACATCAGTAAGAACGGCTTACTTGATCTTTTGCAACGCAAGACCAATCCCGACGAATTGCGTTATCCTATCATTCACTTAAAGGGAGAAGATATAGAAGTAGCAATGAGCCATAACAATGATTATGGTGAAGATATTTTCTCATTTGTAAATGGGCAATATACTACCCAAGGTGGAACGCATCAACAAGCATTTAGAGAAGCATATATCAAAGTAGTACGTGATTTTTTCAAGAAAGATTACGATGCATCTGATATTAGAACCAGTATTGTAGCGGCTGTATCGGTTAGGGTGCAAGAACCTGTTTTTGAAAGTCAGACCAAAACTAAATTAGGTTCTCAGAATGTGGCCGAAGGAGGCCCAAGCATGAAGAATTTTGTGCAAGAATTTTTAGCCAAGGAATTAGATAATTTCTTACACCGCAATCCAACTACAGCCGATGCATTAAAGAAAAGGATTGAACAAAACGAAAGAGAGCGTAAAGAATTAGCTGGCATAAAAAAATTAGCTAATGAAAGAGCAAAGAAAGCCAATTTGCATAATAAAAAATTACGTGATTGCAGAACCCATTTAAATGATGAAATTCCTGCTAAAAACAAAGAAGCGTTTATATCTGTGCAGAATAATACCACCATATTTATTACTGAAGGGGACAGTGCCAGTGGAAGTATTACCAAATCAAGAAATGTTGATACTCAGGCTGTTTTCAGTTTACGAGGTAAGCCCCTCAACTCTTTTGGTGAAACAAAGAAAGTGGTTTATCAAAATGAGGAATTCAATTTATTGCAACATGCATTGAATATCGAAGAGGGTTTAGATGGATTGCGTTACAATAATATTGTAATTGCAACGGATGCCGATGTAGATGGGATGCATATTCGTTTATTGTTGATGACTTTCTTTTTACAGTTCTTTCCAGATTTAGTAAAGAAAGGGCATGTATATATTTTGCAAACACCATTATTTAGAGTACGCAATAAACAAGAAACCATTTATTGCTACGATGAAACCGAAAAGCAAGAAGCAGTTAAAAAGTTAGGTAGCAAACCAGAGATAACTCGCTTTAAAGGATTGGGTGAAATTTCTCCTGATGAGTTTGGTCGTTTTATTGGAAGAGATATGCGATTAGACCCTGTGATATTAGAGCAGGGAGATCATATTCAAGATCTATTAGAATATTATATGGGTAAGAATAGCATGGAAAGGCAGGAATTTATTATTAATAATCTTCGAGTTGAATTGGATATTGTAACAGCGTAATTTAAAAATTAATTTTAATAACATTTATGATTCATATAGTTTTTGAAACTGCCAATATAAAAGCCTTAGAAACGGCCATTGAAATGAATGAAAGTTTACAAGGATCTGTTTTAGAGATTAAAGATGACTATGCAGTTGGGCCTTTGATGGATATTTATGAAACAGATGGTTACCAGCAGCGAAGGGATTGGTGGAAAAATGTTCTAACTAATTCTCCTTACGAAGACCAATTGGGTATAGTTGATGATAAATTAGCTGTTCACCAATTAATACAGGAACTCAACGAAAACGAATCTCTAGAAGTATGGATTTGGATGGGGCAAAATACACATGATGTTTGTGGGTATTACTGGCTAATGAGTCAGCTAAAGGATTTTGCAGGAAGAATACATGTATTGTATTTGAATAATCTTCCCTTCTTTAATGAGAAAGGCAATATTTTTTATCCTACCCATTTGTATGAGATTC
>JANOQC010000080.1:0-2893 GCA_031422175.1 Sphingobacteriia bacterium
TTCGACATAAATCTTTTGAGGCGAATGATATTTCTACGAGCCAGAAAAACCACACAAACTATAATTACACCAAATGCCAATAATTCAAAAAAGTTAATTAAAAAGGAATAGAAACCTCCTAAAAAGGGAAGAAATAAACGATGAGTGCCCAGTAAACCATCCAACACTATTTCAAGTACTTCCAAATTAATAATGATAAACCCAGCGTAAATAATTAAGTGCATAAAGGCAACCAATGGATTTTTAAACATCTTCTTTTGACCAAGAGCCAATAAAATAAGGTTCTTCCATCTTTTTGCTGACTGGTCATTCAATTCTTCGGCCTTGCCTAAAAAAATATTCCTTTTGATTTCCATCGCTTTTTTAGTGAATATGCCAATGCCAATAGCAGCTAGAATGAGGAACCCAATTTGTGGAATAAATTGCATAGAAATTATTTATACTGCTAAGATAGTTAATTAGTACTTCTGCTAACCAATTGTTGAATGCATTTAATGTTGTTAATTTGAACTATAAAACAAGGTTATGTCCGAAAAAAGATACATTCTAAACCAGCACCAAGCCGCACAAAAAATACATAGAATGAGTTTGGAATTGGCAGAAAACCTAAGTGGAAATAATGCCCCGGTAATTTTAATTGGCATTAGAAATAGCGGTACAGCCATGGCTGAAATAGTTGGTAAGTTACTTCGGCAGTATATTGCCAATTCCTTGCAAATAGTTTCGGCTCAATTAGACAAAGTTCATCCAACTGATGTTGTATTGAGTGAGCAGTTAGAATTAAACGGTAAGAATATTGTTATTATTGATGATGTTTCTAATAGTGGGCGCACTTTAGTGTACGCTTTAAAGCCGATTTTAGAGGGTCATCCAAAGAGTATTCAAACAATGGTATTGGTAGAAAGGATGCACCAATTATTTCCTGTAAAGCCTGATTATGTAGGGCTTTCGCTTGCTACCACTAAAGAAAATCATATACAAGTAGAAGTAAAAGACGGTGAGATTATTGGAGCTTTTGTAATTTAATTCGGGAAAATCCTCAAAATTTTAAGCATTTTTTGTAACAGATTGGTTGTTAATTGTATCTACATTTTAGATATATTTAACAACTAGAACGAATTAATTAAGGAATGCGTAAAAGTTTACTGCTTTTTATTGGGGTGATATTTGGGTTGATAAGCTTTGCTCAAAGTAATCTGACTAGAACTGTTTGTAGTGGTTTGCCTTTTGCGCAAGTAATAAATAATAGCCCTGGTGTTGGATTACCTGCTGGAACTATTTTTAGATGGACTACTAATGTTACAACAGGATCAATAACAGGGCAAGTAGATGAAACAGGAGGCAATACTTCAATCACTCAAACTTTAACCAATACAGGTATTACAAATGCAGTAATAATTTATACAGTAATTCCTAGCCCAACTGGCATTCCATTCACGGTTACTGTAACTGTTTTTGCTGTTGCGAGAATTGATCCTAAGGATGCAACTATTTGCAGTGGTACTGCTTTTGCAAAAGTGAATATTACGGAGACTATTCCATCAAGTACAAGATTTACTTGGACGCAAACTACTCCTAGTGGAGCTGTTTCTGGAGCTTTAAATAATTTTTCTCAGGTGGCTGATATTAATCCTATAACGCTAACGAATATTCCAACAAACAGAATAACTGTTTCTCAAGTAAATTATACTGTTAATGCCTTAGTACCTACTGGAGTTGGGGCTAATACTTGTAATACCACTTTTCCTTTCACGGTAACGATTAATCCTACTCCCGTAATCGCAGCCCAAGCTAGTACCATATGTAGTAAAAATTCATTTACTCATAATATAACTTCAACTGTACAAGCAGGCACAACATATTCTTGGCCAACCCCAACCTATGATGCAGGCATTATAGGCGGAACTGCTCAAATTGGTGTAAGTAGTATTAATCAATTATTAACCAATGACAACATAACTTCTGGAAGAGCATATTATACAGTAACACCAACTTCTGGATCTTGCACTGGTAGCGTTTTTCAGGCTACTTTTACAATTAGTCCAACTCCTACAATAACCAATCTAAATCAAGTTAAGACCATTTGTAGTGGATCTCCAGTAACAAATCCTATAACTGGACTTCCTACTAATACACTTTATAGTTGGGCAACTCAATCCATTGCACCTGCTAATTCAATTGTTAATGTAACTTCTGCTACAGGACAAGTAATTTTCAGTCAAGGTAATTTGATTAATAACACGAATGCACCAGCTGTTGTATCGTATCTTGTAGCACCAGTTTCTGGCCTTTGTGCAGGATCCCCATATAATTTAGATGTTACTGTAAATCCAGCACCAAATTTTTCAAATCAAGCTGCCATTAGTTGCAGTGGTCAAGCTTTCGGTATCCAACCTGCCAATGCGCCAACTGGAACAACTTATACATGGACTGATCCAATTCAATCCACGGGCATTAATGGAGGTTCCCAACAATTGGTTGGCCAATCAAGTATTAGTCAGATTTTAACCAATTCAACGATATCATCCGCTACTGCCACATATAGAGTTACTGCTTCTGCAAATAACTGCACAGGTAATGCATTTGACGCAATTGTTACCGTTAATCCATTACCAATTGTATCCAATTATACCAATAATAATTGCAGCGGCGCATCTTTTACTTCAACACCATCAAGTAATTTAGCTAATACAACTTATACCTGGGCTTTGCCAGTAAGTTCAGTAAGCGGGGCCATATCAGGAGGTGCCCTTCAAACAATTCCTCAAATAAATATCACTAATGTATTAACTAATTCAACAACAATTTCTAGTAACTATATTTATTCCATTACCCCTTTTGTAAATGGATGTGCTGGAAATATTTTTACACTAACTCAAACCGTTAAACCAAC
>JANOQC010000081.1:0-4106 GCA_031422175.1 Sphingobacteriia bacterium
CTTTTCCATAATTACTAAAATCTGCTACAATTGAAGGCTCAATGTTTATGTCTGTACTAGCTCCAACTGTAATAAAATTTTTTGCTTTTGTTTTCCATTGAATTAAAAAAGGGTTGGGAAAATTTTCTTTTTCATCCATATCTTCCGATTCATTTCCAGCTGCGTGAATCAATAATACATCATTTTGTTCAGCGTATTTTACTGCACTATCTACCCATTTTTTTTCAGGAGAAAAAGATTTACCAAAACTCATATTAATTACTTTGGCACCTTGGTCTACTGCATATCTTATTGCTAATGCAACATCTTTATCATATTCGTCTCCATCTGGTACAACTCTTAATGTCATTATTTGTACATTATTGGCAACACCATCTATGCCAATTGAATTATTTCTATGTGCACCAATAATTCCTGAAACGTGTGTTCCATGCATTGGTCCGGGACCCATAACATCATTGTTTCCATAAAACTTATCTGAAAAATCATCGTAATTGTCTTTAACTATTTCCGTTCTATAATTATACGGCGCATTTTCTTTTGATTCAAAATTTTCTCTTTTACCTTCAATATAATTGTTGAGTTCATTTAATGTGAAGGTATTTTTTTCCTCAGGGTCAATTCCCATCATTTTGATGCAAGTAAGGTATCCAATTTTTGAATCTTTTCCGATTTTGGAAATTGGTTCAAACTTTTCTAATTGCTCAGTAGTATATTCTTCTTTACCCATTTCTTGACGAATCACTTTGTCATGCCGTTTCATAGCCTTAGCAGTGAGGTCGATATATAAAATATCCATTTGCTCTTCCTGACTATAATTGCTGGCATTAGCTGCTTTTAACCAGATTTTGTAATTGGCTTTATCTAAGCTATTTAATTGGTTGGTATCTATGATTTTTCCTAAAAATTGATATTTCCATTTATGGTAAACCCTAGTTCTTTCGTCAGACACTTTTTTAATACTTCTACCATCTTTACCACCTAAAAAGTTCCATCCATAAACATCGTCTATATATCCATTTTTATCATCATCAATACCATTGTTGGGAATTTCTTTAGGATTATGCCAAAGTTTTGATTTAAGATCTTCATGAGTAGTGTCTACACCAGAATCTAAAACTGCAACCACAATGGTTATAGGAATTTTATTTTTAGATTGTAGAAATTGGTATGCCCTGTTCAGACTAATGCCATAAAAAGCATCTTGGGTTGAATCCAATAAATGCCAACCTTTGATATTATCTGATTGAGCGTAAAGCCCATTTGAAAAAATAAAAAATAAAATAAAACTAGTAGCAATTAATCGGAGCATTCAGTAGTCAATTTTCTGCTCTACAAATTTGCAAAATCATTTGGATAATTGATCATCTCTTTTCAATAATTGTGAAACTGTTAAGCAGAAAAGGGGGTGTTTTAGCTAATGAAATGTTAAATCAGAAAAGTATATATTACTAAGCAGGTTCACTAATATGTTGATGATCCTTTTTAAATGCAATCCTAGGTTTCAATCCAAGCAGAGAGAACATAGCATTGTCTTCATCAAAACTTGGGTTTGGGGTTGTTAAAAGTTTATCTCCTGCAAATATTGAATTTGCGCCTGCCATAAAACAGAAAGCCTGTTCTGCAATACTCATCTCTGTTCTTCCGGCACTTAATCGCACCATAGTATTTGGCATTAAAATTCTTGCAGTTGCAATCATTCTTACCATATCCCAAATATCCACTTTAGGGTTATTTGCTAAAGGAGTTCCTTGAATAGCAACTAAAGCATTAATCGGAACACTTTCAGGGTGCTCTGGCATATTTACCAATGTATGTAACATGTTTATTCTATCAGCATGGGTTTCACCAAGTCCTATAATTCCTCCGCAACAAACTGTAACACCTGCTTTTCTAACATTGTCTAACGTAGCCAATCTATCATCATATGTGCGAGTTGAAATTATCTCTGAATAGTGTTCTTTACTTGTATCTAAATTGTGGTTGTAAGCATGCAACCCAGCCTCCGCAAGTCTCGATGCTTGGTCTTCGGTTAACATCCCTAAAGTGCAACACACTTCCATACCTAATTCATTTACTCCTTTTACCATATCAATCACTCTATCAAAATCTTTATTGTCTCTTACTTCTCTCCACGCTGCACCCATACAAAACCTTGTACTTCCTGCATCTTTTGCTTTTTGTGCGTACACTAATACTTCTTCTTTTTGCATCAATGCCTGAACTTCAACACCAGTTGTATATCTTGCTGCTTGAGGGCAGTAAGAACAGTCTTCGCTACAACCACCTGTTTTTATACTTAATAAAGTACATACTTGAACTTCTGCAGTATCATTAAATTTTTGATGCACACTTGCTGCATTAAAAACCAATGTTAATAAGGGACTGTGATATATTGATTCTATTTCTTCAGTTGTCCAATTATGTCGAATTGCTGTTTGCATATTTTATGTGTCTATTTACAAATATAATGGCTTCAGTGCATGTTTTATTCTGCATTTTTATGCAAACTGTAGTTTTTCCATTTAGCAATTACATTAGCCATATCTTCCGGTAATTCTGATTCAAAAAAAACTTCTTTTTGTGTTATAGGATGCACAAAACCCAAGGTCTTTGCGTGTAAGGCACAACGATTGCAAATTTCAAAACAATTGTCAACAAATTGTTTGTATTTGGAATAAATAGTTCCTTTCAGAATTTTGTCTCCACCGTATTCCCAGTCATTAAATAAAGTATGGCCTAAATGCTTCATATGCACCCTAATTTGATGGGTTCTTCCAGTTTCAAGAATACATTCAACCAATGTTACATAATTAAATTGTTCCATTACTTTATAGTGGGTAATAGCATGTTTGCCTGTATCTCCTTCGGGATATGCGTCAAACATTTTTCTATTTTGTTTATGACGGGCAATATGGGCTTCAATTGTTCCTTCAGACTCCTCAATATTGCCCCAAACCAATGCTACATAATTTCTTTTGACAGTATGATTAAAAAACTGTTTGGCTAAATGCGAAGCTGCTTCACCTGTTTTAGCTACAACAATTAATCCAGTGGTATTTTTATCTATTCGATGAACCAAACCAAAACGAGGCAATTTTTCTTCATCAATAGAGGGATTCTGCTTTCTAAGATAATAAGCTATTCCGTTTAATAAAGTGCCGCTGAAATTTCCTACACCAGGATGAACCACCATATTCGAAGGCTTATTGATCACCATAATAGCGTCATCCTCATAAACAATGTTCAATGGAATATCTTCTTCTTTTAATATTGTGTGGTCTGGATTAATCAAACTCATTACCACGATTTCGTCTGCAGGCCTGATTTTGTAGTTGCTTTTAACATTTTTGCCATTCACCGTTAAAAATCCTGCTTCAATTGCCTGTTGAATTTTATTTCGGGTTGATCCTTCCACATGCATTTGAATCCACTTGTCTATCCTGTAGGGCTCTTGACCTGGATCAACAATAAACGTTTTTCTCTCGTAAAGCGATTCTGACTGTTCTTCCGAATATAGTGCTGTTTCCACCTGCATTGGGCAAATGTAAAACAAAACGAGTATCAATATGATTGTAATTCACAGGGTTACTTTGGTTTTTGAAAGCTATTTTTGCACCATGCAACAAAAGGTATTCTTCGAAGATTTAGGTGTAAGGCATTATAAAGCAGTTTGGGATTATCAAGAAACCTTATTGAAAAAAAATGCCGATATTAAATTGTTATTCCGATACAATAATGAAGTAAAATCGCCTGAAAATGAATTGCCTACATCCAATCATTTGTTGTTTGTAGAACATCCACCAGTTTATACCTTAGGAAAAAATGGCAAGCCAGAACATGTATTGATAAGCGAGGAGGAAAGAATTGAAAAGGGAATTGAATATTTTAAAATTAATAGGGGTGGTGATATCACTTTTCATGGGCCTCAACAATTGGTGGGTTATCCTATTTTAGATTTAGAAAAATTTAAAACCGATTTAGGCTGGTATTTAAGAAGTTTGGAGGAAGTTATTATTAAAACTTTAGCGGAATATGGCATAAAAGGAGAAAGGAGTTTAGGCGAAACAGGGGTTTGGATAGATGCGCATTTAAAAGGGAAGGAA
>JANOQC010000082.1:0-34728 GCA_031422175.1 Sphingobacteriia bacterium
TTCCATGCTGCTGCATAAGAAGTGAGTGTTTCATCTAATGTTTTATACGTTGTAGGAACCCACCAACTAAACATTGGATCATATCCATTGTAAAATTCAAAAATACTTTGGGCAGTTTGTTTTAAGTTATTGATAATTCCAAATGCTGTTGATATCCACTCTGGGTTGATGTTTTTCTCATCCCTCAATTTTGCTTGTACTGTTTTTACTTCCTGAATGATACCTGCCCATTCTTTTGCAACTTTTTCTGCATTGGGTTGGTAGCCTCTTCGTCTGTCAACTTCTAATGCATATATTTTAGTAGAGAAAGGAACCCATTGATTGAGCTTTTCCATAGTAGAAGCTTCAGTTATTAATTGGCTCAACTTTTCAGAAAGATCTCTTTTAAATAATATATAATCAACCTTGCATTCTTGAGAAAGATTCTTAAAATCTAATTTGCTTAATTGTAGTTGGTAGTCTTTCACCAATTGTTGCAAGCGATTGTTTTTCTCAGGAGATCCAATTCCCGCATCTCCACCAAAGCCACCCCCGCCTCTGCCTGTTGTTGCTGGGCTATAATAACGAGAGAGTGTTCTACTATCAACTCCATAGCGCTGAATCAATGAGGGCATTTCTTGACAAGGAACAAAAGCGTCTTTCAACACCTGGGCTTTTGTGTATTGCATATTTATGCCAATTACAAAAAAAGCAACTACAATTATTTTTTTCATGTTGACTGTTTTTATTTTTTAGCAGGTGTAAGTAGAATATTTCTATATTCAATCGGTCCATGATCTCCCTGTAAATAGATAGGACCAGCCGTACCTTCTTTACTATCCAACGCTCCTCCAGTTATGCCGGGTATAATTTGATCTACAATAATTGCTTTACCGTTAACAACAACAGTAACTCTTCGGCCAATTAAAATAATATCAAATACCTGCCATTCGCCAGGGGCCTTGGCCACCATTTCATTAGGCGTTAAAAAACCATACACACCGCCAAAATAAGTAGAGGACGGCTCCTTCCCTATATTATCTTCAATCTGTACTTCGTATCTGCCTCTGAGATATATGCCACTATTGCTTCCTGGGGGATATTTACATTCAATATGTAATTTAAAATCTTCAAAAACTTGATCAGAAATAATATTCGATCCCGATTTTGGGCTGGTAAGAATGCCGTTTATGGCTTCCCATTGATTGGTTTTACCCGATGGATGCCAGCCGTCTGTATTTTTTCCATTGAATAATTTAATGGGTTTGTTCCAAACAGGTGCTTTATCTCTTTTTAAAAGAGGAGCTCTCTCCCCGGTTAAAGAAAATACTTTGCCATAACTACTGATAATGTTTCCGCTGAGTTGATCGTTTGATAAGACAGCTTCAAATTGCATATCGGCTTCTACTCTTTCCCATTGAGGTGGAATAGAAAAATTTACCTTGCCCTCTTTAAAATAAACATGTGCAATAGGTCTAGCACTACCTCCTTCTGCAACAAAATAACCTACCAGGGTTTTAACGCCCGATAATTTTACTTCCAACCAGGAGGGAACAATTCGCTCTCCCATTTTAACTGTAAGATCCCATCTTCCAATAATAGCATTGTCATTAACTGGCGGATCGCTGTTAAATGAAGCAATAGCAGTAAAAAACGAAAAGCAAATAATGGCAAAAACAAAAGCAATCTTTTTCATACGATCATTTTAAAGTATTGCAATAAATATACAAAAACTTCAATATAATCGAACGAATCAACGTTAACTTAGAGTGCCAATTAAACAATTATTGATGAACAAAGTGTTGATTGTAGAACAAGAGCCTATTCTGCTGGCTATTATTGAAAAAAGATTACAAACTGAGGGCTGGGAAACGGCTGCATGTGAAGATGGTAAAACTGCTAGGGAATTAATTGATTCTTTTCAACCAGATATGCTTATAACCAATTTACTTATTCCATTTTATAGTGGAAAAGAAGTGATGGTATATGCAATGGGCAAAATTCAAAAAATTTGTATCATCATCGTTGGTTTATTTCAACAAAATGAAGCCAAAGAATCCCTATTACAAATGGGAGCACAAATGTATTTTTCAAAACCTTTCGATTTAGAAGAACTGGTAGCATATATTCAAATTCAAAAAGACATAGTCAAGCATTAATAAATGGATTTTAATCAAAACATAATGTTTATTGATATCAATCGTATCCAGCTACTAAAAATTAGTTTAAGCAAAGAGTTGATGCAAACAATTACTTTGATTACAATTTCTTCAGGTTTAATAATTATATCAGTAACAATAGGATTTTCGGTGATTAGGAGACTAAATAGAAAGATAAAATCTCAGTTTGAAAAATTGTTTAGAAAATGGGTAGCAGTAGAATTTACAAAATTAGCAAAAGACCCTTCACATATAATTTCAATTCCAGAAAAATTACAAGAATCATTAAAGTATTCGATCAAAAGTAATGTTGCAATTGAGGAATTATTGATTTGTAAAAAATATTTGAAAGGGGCTGCAATGCAAGCAGCTGTGAATTTATATAAAGAGTTAGATTTAAGAAAAGCTACTAATAAAAAGTTAAACAGTAGCATTTGGAGTAGGGTAGTAAAGGGAATTCAAGAAATTTATATTTTTGATCAGTACGATGCAATGGAACAATTGTTTCATTTTGCGGATAACTCCAATCCCTTTATAAGAGCAGAAGCCCAGTTTGGAGTTGTAAATTTAATAGGATTTGAGGCATTGCGTTTTTTAAAAAATGTAAAAAATCAATTGAGTACATGGGATCAAATTAATATTTTAGAACAGTTAAAACTATTTCCACCAAAGCCTTTGGACGAAATGCCTATTTGGCTAAAATCTTCTAATGATTCTGTGGTATTATTGGGATTAAAAATTTTATATGAATACCCAGATAATAGTTATTATTCAAATATGATAGCCTGTTTAGAGCATTCCAATCCATTAATTAGGAATCATACTATACGCTGTTGTGAAAAAGTAAATATTTTTGATACCAATGAAATACTAGAAAATATTTATAGCAATGAAACTATTGTAAATCAATTATTATTACTCGATGTGTTGATGTTATTACCAGAAATACCTAGCCCTAAATTATTAATAAGTTTATTAAAAGAGCCCAATGAATTAATTCGATTAAAAGCATCAGAAAATATAGTAAAGCATTACGATAAGGGTTTATTATTAGTAGAATCAGTAGAAGTAGATAATAAAGAAAGAAAAGCGCAATTAATTAAACACCTTCAAACTGAAATATGTTTATAAGTTGGGAGAGCGCTGTTAGCGATTTTTTTGCTTACGGATTATTTTTTTATTCCGTTGCCATTTTTCTTGCTTATTTATTTTTATCTTTTTTTTCAGTTAGAGAATTGAGTTATTACGAACGCAAGAATAAGTCAACTGATTTTAAATTATTGGCGCCTTCACATCATACGCCATCGATTAGTATACTTGCACCGGCATTTAACGAGTCTGCTACAATCATTGAAAATGTAAAATCACTTTTAACGATCTATTATTATCAATTACAAATAGTCATAATCAATGATGGCAGTAAGGATGATAGTATGGAAAAGTTAATTGCAACATATGAATTAGAAAAAACCAACACATTTGTACCTAACTTACTTTCAACAAAACCAATACGCGGTGTATACAAAAGCAAGAACCCCGCTTATGATAGATTGGTGATTGTAGATAAAGAAAATGGCGGAAAGGCAGATAGTTTAAATGCAGGTATCAATATTGCATCTGGAGATATTATTGTATGTGTTGATGTAGATTGTATACTAGAACAAGATGCATTGTTTAAAATAGTTAAACCATTTCTCGATCGAACTGATGTTAGAGTAATTGCAGCGGGAGGGGTAGTTCGTATTGCCAATTCATGTATTGTAGAACATGGAAAATTAGTAAAAGTAGTTTTACCTAAACAGTTATTGCCCCGATTACAATGTTTAGAATATATACGTTCTTTTTTATTAGGCAGAATTGCTTGGAGTAGGTTGGATGGTTTATTATTGATATCCGGCGCTTTTGGAGCTTTTGATAAATCTATAGCCATTGCTTGTGGCGGATACAATACCAATACGGTTGGAGAAGATATGGAATTAGTGGTACGTATGCGCAGATACATGCTCGAACAGAAAAAAAAGTATACAGTTACCTATATTCCAGAACCACTCTGTTGGACAGAAGCGCCTATATCTTATAAAATTTTGATTCGTCAAAGAAATCGTTGGACACGTGGTACTATTGAAACCCTGCGTGATCACAGAACTTTATTCTTCAATAAAAAATATGGCTTATTGGGTTTGCTGAGTTATCCGTATTGGTTCTTTTTTGAAATGCTAGCAGCTCCCATTGAATTTTTTGGAATACTTTTTTTTATTACTATGGCCATTTTAGGAGAAGTAAACTGGCAAATATTTGGTTGGTTCTTTGCTTTTGTTTGGAGCAGTGCATTTACTTTTTCATCATTTGCAGTATTGATGGAAGCGTCTACATTTAATCAATATAAAAAAAGGGGTGATACTATTAAATTAATATTAGTATCCATGATAGAGCCATTCGTTTATCATCCTGTTATTGTTTGGGCCGCTATGAATGGATTTGCAGATTATTTTCAAAAAATAAAATCATGGGGAGTGATGCAGCGGGCAGGATTTAGCCCAACTCTAGCAGTTAAAGAAGTTCCATTAAATGATGAAGGGAAAAAACAATTTACCCTTCCTGTAAGGGTATTTGCTAATATTTATACGATAGTGATTGGATTGTTTTTTCTTGCAAGAAGTTATGAAATTGGAAAAGGATATTTCTCCAATAGCATCAAAGGCTCTATGCTTGAATTATTAAGGTATACCCTTGTAGCAGATCTTACCTATTTGTTTGGTTTCGGATTTCAATTATTCATTGTCTTTACATTAATGTATCAGTTACACCAAAAAACAGCTAAAGTATTTTTACAGGTTTTCGGAACCTTAATAGTTTTGCTTCAATTGTTTTTATCACAATATTTTTTAACTGCCTTAGTTCCATTAGGTGCAGATATTTGGGGTTATTCTTGGGCTGAGATCAAACAAACAGTTGGAGCAAGTGGAGTGCTCAATTTTATCAATATTATTTTATTAACGGGATTAATAGCAGGTATTGTTTGGGTAATCAATAAACTTCCAAAAAAGATCTATTTTACCCATTTAGGTGCTGGTATTTTAGTAGGGTCCATGGCCATTGTATTTATGGCGAAAAACCCAATTCGTCAGAAAAACCGAGCAATGGCAACGGAGTATGATCAAAATTTGAGTTTAAACAAAACGTATTTTTTATATAGAAAAAGTATTAATTACTTTTTTCCGAAAGAGATCAATACCAATATTTATGATGATGCATATAGTGGAGATTTTGGTGAAGATGCATCCAATGAGTTGGTGAAAATGAATTATACGAATGCCAATTATCCTTTTTTACATAGCGTAGATAGTTCTGCCGATGTATTGTCACCATTCTTTAATAAATCAACCAAACCGCCTAATATAGTGATTGTATTAGTAGAAGGATTGGGCCGAGCATTTACGAATGATGGAGCCTATTTGGGAAATTTTACTCCGTTTATTGACTCGCTTTCTAAACAAAGTTTGTATTGGCCTAATTTTTTAAGTGAGGGGGGAAGAACATTCGCAGTATTACCCGCTGTATTGGGTTCTTTGCCATTTGGTAAATTTGGATTTACTGAAATGGGCAACGAAATGCCCGCCACTTTATCATTAACCAGTGTACTCAAAAAGAATGGCTACCAAAATGCTTTTTATTATGGCGGTGATGCACATTTTGATTTCATGGATATATTCCTAAAAAAGAATGGAGTGGGTTCGGTAAACGACATCAATAGTTTTGGAAAAGGGTATACACAAATGCCCAAAAGCGCTTCCGGTTTTAGTTGGGGATATGGCGATAAGGAATTATTTAGAAAATATACCGATAATAAAAAATCAAACTCGCCATACTGCAATGTAGTATTAACGGTTTCTACACATAGTCCTTTTTTAATTAATGAACAAGAAACTTATTTTTCAAAATTTGAAGACCGTTTAAATACAATTCAAATTGAAGAATCGAAGAAATCAAACTATCGAAATTACAAACAACAGTATGCAAGTATTTTATTTTTAGATGATGCATTGAAAACATTTTTTACAAAAGCTAAACAAGACCCGGATTTTGCCAATACTGTTTTCATTATCACTGGCGACCACAGATTGCCCGAAATTCCAATGAGCACTAAGATTGATCGCTATCATGTACCCTTGATGATTTATTCGCCTTTACTGAAAAGAAGGGCAACCATGAATGCAGTGTCTACCCATTTTGATATTACTCCTTCCATTTTGCAATGGTTACATCAATCCTATGGCTTGTCTGTTCCGGCGCAAGCAATTTGGATGGGTAGCGGACTAGATACCAATCACGCTTTCCGAAGTATCAAGTCATATCCTTTTATGCAAACCAAAAATGAAGTAAATAATTATTTGCATGGCAATTTATTTATTGATGGGTCCACTACTTATATTTTGAATGAAAACATGGAATTACAAATTACCGAATCAATTGATGCTGCTCAACAAATTAATGGTGCATTTAATTTATTTAAACAAAAGAATGGTATTGTTCAAAAGGGTGCGCGTTTAATACCAGATAGTATTATTCAGCGTTTCGGAAATTAAAACTATTTTTTTATCCCATCTTTTAAAATGGTAGTTACCAATGGGCGATAAAAATTCCAGAAAAAAACAGAGCGATCCAACTGATAGTCATAATCAATTAACATCCACTTATACAAAGGAGCCCAAGCAAACCTCACTGTTTTCATATTAATGGGATTATCAGAGAAATCTCCTGCCAAATAATAAAATGGTTTTTTAACATCTATAGATTGAATCACTGCGGGGAAACTAAACGGCACTTTAAAATTTGCTAATAATCCTTTCCCTTTATCATTCACCGGCAAATGGTACGTTGATAATACATTATTCACTAAAGGATCTGCATACATGATATCAAACCAATAGTTGTATGAAAAATCAGCGGGAACGCCATATTTTTTTTGTGTTGAAGGTGATGAAACAATATGTGCATACACATCATCATTTAATCCATCTCCTCTTTCTAAAATAATTACTTCTTCGTATTTACTTACAAGGGCAATACCATCTTTGGTGAAGGGCCAAGCTCCTTGATGATCTCGTTGATAATTTCGAATCAACCATGTTGGCAATTCAAGGTTTTTCAATGTATCGAATGAACTAAAATATCGGCCGTTCCAGCCAGACCATTTAATACCAAATTCACTTTCAAATTCATTACAAATAGTTTCACTGGTTGGAGAACCGATAGTATTGAATTCAGTTACTATCAATTTGCCTTCTGTATGCATTCCTTGCAAGAAGGTTAAATCTTGTTTACTCAGTCCTCCATAAATCAAAGAAGACCGATCACCATTTACTTCCAATTTATTCCACTCCTGCGTATAAATGCCATAAGTATCGGTGATATAAGCCATGTCACAATCTTTCACCAGTTGATCAATTTTTGACTGATCAAATCTTTCCAATCCTTTTAAGCGATACTTATTGCTATCCAAAGGAAAAAAACCGTAATAGTTTTTATCCGATTCATAAAATCCTCCTTTTCGTTTGGTATATTTTTCGTGTTCCAAAATCCAGAAGAGAGAAAGGTGCTCTTGGTATCGATTGTTTAAAACCGTTTTATCGATGATCGCAATATTGAGCGGAGTTTTTGGACTAAGCCACCAATACAACCAAAGCCATAGCGGAAATAGGATTATTATTAAGATAATAAAACGAAGGTCTTTCCAGATTGATCTTTTTAAAACCGAAACTGCCATCCTGCACTGATTAAATATTGGTTGCCCTTGGTACCGGGTAAATACTCTTGATTAAACCAGCCAAGATCTGTAGTAAAATTATTGTGAACGTTTACTCGTTTTTTATACGTTAAACCAATACGATAACTGCTTAATAAAGCAGTATTGATTTGAATATTATTATATCGATCATCTGGAGATATGCCATATCCAAAAACAGTTCCTATAAAATCATCGGCTCCCCCTAAATAATAACGAGCAGTTACACTATAAGACACAGAAACTTTTTGTACATAATCGCTGGGTGTGATATACGTTCTTACTCCTAACAACCAATTTCCAGTATACTTTCCAACATATGCAGTGTAAATCCATGTTGGTGTGCCAGTGAATTTGAGGTAACGAAAACCAATTTCTCCTTCAAAACTTTTAGGCAAATTGGCATACAAAGAAAAGCCTGCCCTGAATTTTGGAAACAAACCAGAATTATCTCCAAAACCCATGCTTACATAACTATAGAATGTTTTGTTGATTCTTGGATAGGCGTCAATTTCGAATTGTGTACCTGAACTAGCAAAACGATTGGCGTAGTTGAACCTTCCAGCAACCGAACCAATGCCTGTTGTTCTACTATAATCAACACTTAATAAGTGCCAGGGATCATCATATTGTTTATCGAATGTGTTGTAGTCGTAGCTAATACCAATTTTATTTTTAACCGATTCGTCTTTAATTCTGTTTTCTAATGATCGCGCTTCTGTATTGGTCTTATCCTTCTTTAGGAGTATCCCTGTAATTACTGTTGCGCCGGCATAATCTTTTAAAGCCGTTAGCGCTTTTGCCTTTCGAATGAGTAAGTCTTTCGATTGGGGATGTGCTTTTAATCCTGCATCACAGATGGCAATGGTTTCTTTATTATAGTTGTTCCAATATTGCAAATCGGCATAAGCCAATGAAGCGTCTTCATAATCCGGCTCTCTGGCCAGAACGATTTCGAAACATGCTTTGGCGCTATCGTATTGATCGGTCCATGTGTACATTCGTCCTAAAAAAATACGGATATCGGCGTAGTTAGGGCTTTTTTCTAAAGCTTTCTTACAATAGCTTTTAGCCAAGGGATAATCTTTGTTGTCAAAAGCAGCCCTGCGAGCAGCCTGAAACAAACCATCAGAACTGGTAGTATCAATCGGGGCTTTTGCCGAACTTTCCTGTGCATTTAAAATACCAGCAAAACAACAGACCATCAGCATCAAACCAATAAATAATTTTTTCATTTTCATTATATGCTAATATTGATTTAAAGATACTATCATTCAAAATACCAATTACAATATCTATCTTCAAAAAAATAAACTAATTACATGAAACCACAAAACTTCGGCAATCACAGTAGACTAGTAGGCGGCTGGCATGGAATCACATTTTTTGCCATTCTTGCTTTACTTGTTGGATCATTTATTAATTTATACCATTCTGCTGCTGCAAATCTTTACTCCGCCTCTTTGATTTGTTTAGTGGCTTTTATTCTAGGGTTCTTTTTTGCCTTTGTTCGCATCTTTGCTTTAAAAGCACAAGACCGTGCCATTAGAGCAGAAGAGAACCTCAGACATTTTGCTTTAACCGGAAAACTATTGCCACAAGGGTTAAGGTATAATCAAATCATTGCCTTACGTTTTGCATCAGACGATGAGTTGGTTGCCTTAGCTCAGAAAGCGGCTGAAGAAAAATTATCTAGCAAAGACATAAAAATAGCGATACAAAATTGGAGAGCCGATTACCATCGAGTATAGCTAAGGATAGTTGACCATGCCATTCAATATTTAAATATACAACCATGAAAAAAATGATTGCCCCCATTGCAATAATAGGTTATATGCTATTAAGCAACTTTATCCATTTAAGTATTGCCAATGCGCAAATGCCCTCTACTGCAGCTGAAAAAGCAGCAAAAGCCAACCATAAATACGCTAAAGACGTAAGCACTGAAAACAATATTATTGCATCGCTCTACAATGTCATCTGTGGTGCACCAGGTGAAGCCCGCGATTGGGAGCGATTTAAATACTTGTTTGGAAATGATGCCAAATTAATTCCTACAGGAAAAGTTGCTGACGGTGGTTATATATACAGAACCATGACGCCTGAAGAATATATCACCATGTTTACTACCCGCATTAAAACAGGATTTTTTGAAAAAGAATTGAAGCGCGAGACTGCCTCTTTTGGAACTGTGGTGCATGCTTTCAGCACTTACGAAACCAGAGAAACCGAAAACGGTCCTGCCACCAACAGAGGTATCAATAGCATACAACTGTTTAAAGACCAGGACCGTTATTATATCGTAAATATATTTTGGTGTGCAGAAAGCATGGGCTTTACCTTACCTGCTGCTGCTTTAAAATAATTATTTTTTAATAATTGGTAATTTAATTACAGAAGGGTATTTTTCTGAATGATGGATCTTATTTTCTACCACAACGCCTTTAGATTCGTCATAGTTTTTTCCTCCAGTATTTAAATTACGATCAAAGCGGGGGAAATTACTACTCGACACTTCAATGCGAATTTTATGTCCAGCAGCAAAATAATTACTGGTAACTAAAGGTGTTAAATCTATTTTGTATACTTTACCTTTTTCCATCCAAACTTCTTTGTTATAGCCATCTCTGTAGCGCAAGCGTTGAATGGTTTCGTCGAGGTTATAGGCTTTGCCATCGGGATATACATCAATTAATTTTAGGGTAATATCTGTATCAAGGCCGGTAGAAGAAACATATAAAGTAGATTCTATAAATCCAGTTATTTCTGTTCCTTCTTTTAATTCATCAGAAGTATATACTAAAATATCATCCCTTAATTCCATTTTAGATTGATCGTAAGAGCCTCCCTGCACAGCGTTTCCGGTGCAACAAACATTTCCACCATAAGAAGGTACCGGATTCATTGGGTCATAAGTAAATGCATCGGGTATATCGCTTATGGAAGGTTTCATTACCAACTTTCCATTACCATTGCTTGTATTGGCTTTACCCTCACTAGTTAAATAAAAATTTTGTACGCTGGTATTTGGTAATGGAAAAGATTCAGCAGCTTGCCATTTATTGCTACCCATGGTATAATATCTAACACGAGGATTTTTTTGTTTGAAATCATTTTTTTCTCCTTTTAAAAATAGATCGAACCAGCCCCAAGTAAGTTCATCATAATTCAATCGCGCATCGCCAACACTACGTTCTCCAACAATAGTATTTTCAGTGGCTCTTTTATAAGAGCAATGAAGCACTGGAGCAATTACTAAATATTGATTGTCTGCAACTCCTTGCTTTTTTGCGTTGTTGCGCACATGATTAAACAAAGCAATATTGGGAGCAGAAGAAACATCGTACCAAGATACAAACCAATAAGAAGGTACTTCAAAAGGCATATTATCGTGGTAAAGCCCTCCCTTGAACCATGCTGGGTCATTGGGTTTGCGCGGAATCATTTTATCGTATACACCAACTTGTCCATTTACATTTTTAATGATGTCTTTTACTGGAAGGTGTTTTAATCCAACCGCCCAATCAACACGAGGCATTTCGGTACCCATATCATAAAAACGTTGTAAGCGAAGCAAGTCTTCTTGTTTGATATCTTTTGATAGTGTTGGTTTATATTTGTCGTTTTGAGTTCCGTAAAGCCAAGAGGTAAACAACATTTGTTGTGCACCACCCCTGTACCAATTTCCTTGCTCATTAAATTTTCCTATTCTTCCTACTCCTGCACCATAGCCCTGAGCTACCATAGCAGCAAGCGCCGGATGATTTTGTGAAGCCACTGCCATCTGCCATTCTGCAGTAGAAGAACAACCAATTAATCCAACTTTACCATTGCTCCAATTTTGTTTTTGCATCCAACTCAATGCATCATATCCATCGGTAATTGGTGTGCCTAAAATATCCCAAGTACCTTCCGAGAAAAAACGACCTCTTTCATTTTGTACTATATATGCATAGCCTCTACTAACCGCTTCATAAGCGGCTTGTAGGGGTCCGGTTACCATTTTACCATCAACCCATGTGTTGAAATTATAGGGTGTTCTAGAAAAAATAATCGGCACTTTAGCATTGCCTTTTGGGCGATAAATATCTGTTGCTAGTCTCACACCATCGCGCATAGGCATCATTATTTTTTGATCGATGATGGCTATAGAATCGAGCCTGCGATAAATAAGTGAAGTGTCTTGAGCGCTTACTTGCAGAATGCAAACACTTGCAATGATCAGAATAATTATTTTTTTCATGATTTCTATTTTACAGATTCAATTAAATAAACTCGAACTATTTTAATCGTTTACAAACGTTTATTTTTCCTGACGATAAATTATTCCATCTTTCATTACTAACAAAACATTCCTACAATCGGAAATATTTTTAGACGGGTCTCCAGAAAAAATAACGATGTCGGCTTTCATGCCTTTTGCTATTCTCCCAATTTCCTTTTGTAACTGAAAAGCATTGGCATTTACGCTGGTAGCGGCTTTCAGCACATCCAAAGGTTTCATTCCATAGTTCACCATTAATTCCATTTCCAAAACATTATTACCATGTGCAAAAACGCCCACATCTCCCCCCATACCAATAGTAACTCCATTATCCATCGCTATTTTAAATGCCCTCCTTTTATTAAGAATAGAAACCGGTTCAGACTCAATCCCTTTTTTCCAACCCTTGTATTGAGAAGTAGATTCTGTTGCCGCTAGTGTTGGAATGTAAACAGTGCCTTTCTGTCTCATTAGTTGTGCGGTAGTTGCATCGAGGTCGTCGCCATGTTCAATGGTAGTTGCACCAGCAAACACTGCTCTGGTGATAGCCTCATTGGTTTTTGCATGACAAACCATTACTCTGCCACTACTTACTGTAATATCATTGATCAATTTTAATTCATCCAAAGTAAATGTTGGGCGAGCTTCATCGTTAGGCCCCCATCTATAATCGGCATACACTTTTATTAGGTCTGCCCCTTTGCCAATTTGATCTCGCACCACACGAGGTAAATTCATACCATCAGCCGCTTCGGCACCCAACATGATTTCTTGATCAAGATCATACCCTTTTGGGCCATAAGAACCTGTTGCAACAATGGCTCGCCCAGCAACCAATAATCGCGGACCTATAATAATGCCATCATCAATCGATTTTTTTAAAGCAACATCGGCATAACCAGCGCCCTCCGATCCTAAATCGCGTGCTGTTGTAAAGCCTGCCATCAAAGTATTTTTAGCATGAATGGTTGCTCTAATAGTTCTGTATGCATCCGTTTCTTTGGCTACTTGCAGATCCCACTCTTTAATGTTGTAAGGATAGAGTAACATATGGGAATGCCCTTCAATCAAGCCGGGTGTAATGGTTGCATTGGGGTAATTGATTTTTGTTGCACCAGTTGGAATATTAATTTCCGTTGCAGGACCCGCTGCAATAATTAGATTTCCTTTTACTAAAACAGCCCAATTTTCTTGAACTTTATTTCCATCGAAAACCCTTGGTGCAGTTAGATAATAAGTAGCCTGAGCAAAACTGCTACAAGCAAAAAAACAAGTAGCTACTATAATGGCAAATCGTTTTCTCCAATAAAGCATTTTACAATTTAAGGAAAAATGTTGGTGCTGCGATAAGTTTAATTAAGGGTTTATGAACTTTGTATTGCAGCCTTTGTTATATAAAAGTACCAATCTTTATAGTCAATGAAAAGTACATTATTTACATCTATACTTTTTGCTGCTTTTGGTTTGATTTGTTTTCAATCAACCGCTGCATTTATTCAATCTACTTCAGACACCATCTACACCTATCAAAAAAAATCATACGATGGTATTGGTAAATATTATTTAGGGAGAGAAATATCTTATGTAATGGGTGCTGCTGGTAGTGATTGGTTAGAGCGAGATACCCGACAAGAAGAAGAGAACACAAAGTTGGCCATTCAAAAAATGAACTTACCTAATAATGCAGTAGTGGCAGATATTGGCGCAGGTACAGGGTATTATAGTTTTAAAATTGCAGCAAAGGTTCCAAAAGGAAAAGTGTATGCTGTAGATGTGCAGGATGAATTGTTAGATTATTTGAAACAAAAAAAAGGTGCCATTCGAGATACTGTTGTTACTGTAATCAAAGGTTCAGAAAAAAGCCCCAACCTGCCTGCCAATAGCATTGATCTTGCCATTATGGTAGATGTATATCATGAACTAGAATTTCCGCATGAAATGTTACAATCACTTAAAACTGCATTAAAAAAAGACGGAAAAATATTGTTGATAGAATACCGTGGCGAAGATGCATCCATTCCCATCAAAGCATTACATAAAACAACAGTAGAGCAGTTAAAAAAAGAGTTAGGTGCCAATGGATTTAATTTAACTTATCGCGGCGACTTTTTACCGATTCAACATTTTTTGTTGTTTGGGAAGAAGTGATTCTCTATCTCCCACTGACCAATCTTAATCCAAATGATTGGTATTTTTGAATTGTTTGATCATTACTGATAAATGTATATTTATTACTGATGGCTTGCCAGATTAACATTTTATCAAAAGGATCTTTATGAAAAGATGCATTTAATTGATGATAGCTACTGCTATCTATGGGAGACAATGGTTCAATATAAAAACCCATTTCAGCGCAAGCTTGAGGTAATTGTTCTGGTAAAAACCCACTAATGTCTAATTTTCCTAATGCATATTTTAAGGATACTTCCCAAAAACTAATGGTGCTAACAACAATGGTGTTCTCGGGGTCAGTAATGATATTATTGATTTTTTTTGAAAGCTTCTTCGTATCGGCTACAGTCCAAAGTAAATAATGAGTGTCTAATAAATAAATGCTCATAGTCCAAGAAATTCTTCTTCTGTAATAGAGAAATCCTTTTTGAAAACAACCTTACCGTTTGCTTCAAAAACACCCAATTTTCTTTTTTGCTTTTTTTCTCCTGAACCAGGTACAATTCTAGCAACTATTTCTTTTCTCTTCCCATATGAAATAGCCACTTCTTCTCCATTGAGTACTTTTTTTAATACTTCAGAGAAATTGGCCTTAAAGTCTCCCACTGTCATGGAATTCATCGCTTACTGTTTTTGTAAAGATATTTATTTCTTGACAAGTTGACAAGAAAAGTTTCAATCGTTATTAATTAAATGGATTATATTTAAATCACAATCCATCAGATATGATACAATTCAACTTAAACTTCTACAACATAAAATTATTGGTGGTAGCTATCACGCTGTTTTTTGTACAATCCATTTTTGCTCAAGGATTAGACATTGGTTATATGTCTTCCGGCGGGAAACTAAAACCCTTGCAGGCGATAATGGATATCAGACACTATACCATCAATCTCGATGTAAATATTGCCAATAAATCGATTCAAGGAAATACTGTTGTAACGCTTAATCTATCTCAACCATCAGATACTATTTTATTAGATCTTGTGCATTTGTTGAAAGTAGAGAAAATAACTGTAGATAAAAAAGCGGCTTCCTTCGAACAAAAGAACGACCTGATATATATTACTGGTGCATCATTTAAAACAGGTAAGCACGATGTAGATATTGTGTATGGTGGTAATCCACCAATAGCGGTAAGGCCACCATGGTTGGGAGGTTTTACTTGGTCTAAAGACAAGAGTGGAAATGATTGGGTTTCTATTAATATTCAAAAAGAAGGAGGAAGATTGTATTTTCCTTGTAAAGATCATCCGAGTGATGAGCCCAACGAAGGAGCAGATTTAAATATTACTATACCAAGCGGATTATCCGTTGCAGGACCAGGTTTGTTACAAAAAACAATTACCAAAAACAACAAAACAACATTTTCTTGGAAAACAAATTATACCATTAGTAATTATTGTATTGTATTTAATATTGGAAAATACTACGTTGCAAAAGACAGTTACACAACAATTAATAATCATATTGTTCCTATAGAGTTTTATGTATTGATGGAGGATACGATGCACGCAAAAAAATTGATTGAAACAAAAATTCGAGACAGTAAAATTTTAGAAAAATATTTTGGCGAGTATCCATGGTACAAAGAAAAAATAGGTATTGCTGAAGTACCAAATTCGGGAATGGAACACCAAACTATGATTACTTTTAATAACCAATTTAAATACGTAAAAATTGGCGGACAAGACTATTCCGATAATTTATACCATGAGTATGCACATGAATGGTGGGCCAATAAAGTAACCAATAAAGACTGGGCGCATATGTGGATTCAAGAAGGAATTGGAACTTATGCAGAAGCATTAGCGCATTTTGAATTAGGCGGACAAGAAGCATATAATGAAATCATTGCTAAGCATAAGAGAAGCATCAAGTATAAAAAACCAATGGTGGGTGCAGAAGAATTATCGGAGGATGAAACCTATGCTGGTAATGATATTTACACTAAAGGATCTTTTTTCATGCATAGCTTACGTTATGTAATAGGGGATGAAATTTTTCTACCTACATTAAAAAAACTAGCCACTGACCCAGCATATACTTATGATAATTTTGTTACTTCAACTGATGTAGAAAAATTATTTAGTTCAGCTGCAGGATATTCGCTTCAACCGTTTTTCGATTTTTATTTAAGAACCACCAATATGTTGGACTTCTCCGTTAAAGAGTTAGGCTATCAACAATACCAGATCAAACTCAATAATTTTTTTATGGATCTGCCAGTAGATATTTTGATTAATGGAAAAACAGAAAAAATGAATATGGGCAAAGATGGTATTAAAATTAAAAGTAACCTTCCTCCAACAATAGACCCTGGAGGTCATTATTTAAAGAAGGTTACTTTTCAATAATTTTAATTTAATAACCCGCATTTTGTTTTAAATAGCCCGGTAAATTAGAAGCTCCATCAATTGCTGTTTGTGGAATAGGCATTAAACGCATATTCTTATTGGTATTGTTTTTTTCTGTCCATACGCCTTCGTACTTTCCAAAACGAATCATATCCGTTCTTCTTACCATTTCATAGTATAATTCAAATCCTCTTTCTCTAAATAAAATATCCAGTGTAAGAGAAGGTAAAGCACTTCCTACGAAATTGGCTGTACGACTGGTTCTAACAACGTTTACATCTATCAAAGCACCTGACACATCATTCTTGCGTAGTTTTGCTTCTGCACGCATTAAATACACATCAGCTAAACGTATAATAGGAATATCTACTTCTCCAAAGTTTCTACCACTAACCGAACCCTTACTAAATTCAAACTTTGCAACTCTATACCCTGTGGCGTAATCGCTTCCTGCAGTTGTATAATCTATTTGCTCAGTAAAATTAACAGGCAAATTAGGTTTACTTCTTGTTAAATGATGCAATTTACCAATTCTTAATCTACCATTGGGTAGCCTCAAGAAAACACCATTAACTCGTAAAAGACCATATTGTTGACCTCTTAAAATACCACGATCGTATTTAAAAGCTGCTTGATCTGCGCTTGTATCTGTTCCGCTAATTGTATAATTCAAGTTCTTTTGATAAAATCTTGGATCTGCGATGGCAGGATCTACCGATCCATAAGCATTCACCCAAGTTCTGTAAAAGTCTGGCGTAATGCCAGGACCGTCTGTGCCGTTTGCTCCAACAAAAGCTGGTAAAGGAAACTGATCTCCGGAAAGCATAAAATAGGATAATCTATTATGACCATTCAAAGATGCTCTTTGGTCAGCAACAAATATCAATTCTTTATTGGTGTTATTTTCATCATTAAACAATGCCCAATAATCAGTAGAAAAAGCATATTGATTAGACGCAATTATTTTGGTAGTGTACTCATTTACCTTATCTAGATCTTCTGTTTTAAAAATTACTGAACTGGCATATGGATCGCGATATACGCCAGCATTTAAATGCAATCTTGCCAATAATCCCCAAACACCAGCTTTAGTAATTCGCCCTGCTCCTACGGTTGTAGTTAAATTAGGCTCCGCTTCCAAAAATTGATTCTTAATATATGTAATTGCTTCTTCGCCACGAATAATAATGGAAGCAGCTCCCAAATCGTCTTTCTTAAATGCTATTCCCCACAAATCCAACGCAACCATATTATAGTATGCATACATGGCTTTTGCTTCAGCTAAATATACAACAGCACTTGGGTCTTTATTATCTTTTAAAGAATTCATGGCAGTAACCGCACGCGAAATACTCAATGTAACAATGGTCCAAGTATTTCTAACATTGGGATCGGTACTGGTTAATTCATGACGGTGCAAGGCCACGTAAATACCATTATCACCCCAATCGGTACCACCACGGTAAGGCAAAATAGCTTCATCTGTAGAAATTTCTTGCAACGCAAAATAAGTAGTGTGCTGAAACAAGGAAGGAAGCCCAGCATATACTGGTGCTATAATTCCATCGGCTAATTGTTTTTCTGTTAAACCAGTTACCGATGATTCATCCAATACTTGCTCAACTAATTTTGTACAGCCAACAGTAAGAAATACCATTCCTACCAATGCAAATCGTAATAATGAAGTATGTTTCATATTTTTTATTTAGAAAGTGATATTCAATCCAACAAGAAATGATCTTGCTTTTGGATAACTTAAATAATCAATACCATAGCTCGATATACCATTGATGGTTCTATCGGTATTTACTTCAGGATCATAGCCATCATATTTTGTAAATACCAGCAGATTTTGAGCAGTAACTGATAAACGAATAGCCTGAATAAATTTGCTTACTCCTAATTTTTGGGTATTGAATGAATAGCCAACTGCCAAGTTATTCAATCGTAAAAAACCAGCATCTTTTAAATATCGAGTACTCACTGGAGCAGCATTATTAATCGATTCGGTTGTTTCGGTAATGGCTGCCGGTGTTGTATTAACACTCTTTGACAATTTATTCTTATAAAAATTAGCGTTGGCAGTATTGTCATAAATTTTATTGCCCGATACACCATTAAAATTAATGACTGCATCAAATCCTTTATAGGCAATATTTCCATAGAAATTATACAACACATTGGGTAAAGCAGTGCCTGCAGCAATGCGATCTTTATCGGTAACAATTCCATCTCCGTCTGTATCTCTATAAGTACTCAATCCATTTGCACCAATTCCTGTAAATTCTCTTAAATAAAAAGTTCCAATTGGCTCGTTATTAATATATCCATTGATGGTAGCAGAAGTTAGCCCAGAACCAGAAGCAGAACCTGATGGAATTACAGTATAAGGAGAGTTGGTTACTTTGTTATTGATGAAAGTAATATTACCACCAATTCCATAAGTAAGTTTTCCGCTATTTTTAAGTTTATAATCCAATTCAATTTCTAATCCACTATTGGTAATATTCATGTTTTCTACATTACTCCAATAAGTACCTGCTGGTTGAATTGGATCTGCTGGAATTACTTCCAACAAAATATTATTAGATACTTTATTAAACCAATCAATGGTACCAGTTAATCTATTTGCAAAGAATCCGAAATCAATACCTATATCTGTTTGTGTAGATACCTCCCATTGAATGTCTGGATTAGATAACCTTGCATAAGTAATACCTGCAGGAAATGTATTGGCAGCAGTTAGTGGATAACTGGTAGTTGATCCAACTGTAGCAGTAAATAATGATTGAGTGATTTTTGAAGGGATTTCCTGATTTCCAGTTTTACCCCATCCTGCACGTAATTTTAAATTAGAGAATGGACCATTTTTAAGAAAATCTTCTTCATTCACTTTCCAACCTAAAGAGAAGGAAGGAAAAAATCCATACTTATTATTTGAACCAAACTTAGATGATCCATCCATACGGAAATTTGCTGTAGCTAGATATTTGTTTTTGTATGAATAGTTAACACGAGAGAAAAATGATTGCAATTCGTTTTTAACAGCAAATCCGCTGGGTCTATTGGTTGCCAATGTAAGTTCCTGGCCAATACCTGGATTATAAATAGGCTCTACCCCACCAATAGGAAAACGGTTGATGCTCCATCCGCGCCCTTGCAAATAAATTTGTTGATAAGAGTAACCAGCTAAAGCAGAAATTTTATGTTCTTTAATATTGAAATTGTAGGTCAAATAAGTTTCTACTAATGTATTTCTGTTGATATTATTATAGGTTTCTAATCTGCCATCTCTTAAAGGAACTGCATTGGCAAGAGATTGAACATCTCTTGTTGCGGTTGAGTTGTCTATACCAAGGTTCACTTTAAAAATTAAATCTTTAGTAAGCTTTAAAGAGGGAGAAATATTACCAATTACCCTGTTGATGTTAGTAATATCTTTATCTAACTCAAGAGTTAACAGTGGATTATTGATATTTTGATATCCAGCAATTTTTCCATTTGCATCGTAAGCAGGATAAGTGGGATTATTAGAAATTGCATCTCCAATTAAACTTCCAATATTGGGTCTTAGGTTCTTCGTACTGTTGTAACTTAAATTAGCATCTATTACTAATTTATCGTCAAAAAATTTCTGGGTTGCATTAAACCTTCCAGAGTACCTATCCAGATCATTTCCTTTAATAATTCCTTCTTGTTTTTGTACTCCAAATGAGGCATAATAAACCAATTTATCTGCTCCACCACTCAAGGTAATGTTGTGGTTTTGTGTGATGGCTGATCTTGTTATTAAGTTCTGCCAATCTGTATTTCCATTTTTATCGTCTACTGGCACACCCAATTTGGCTACTTCTCTTCTAAAATCATCTGCACCATAAACATTTAATTTATTGGTGATATTAGAAACGCCAACACTTGTATTAAATGTTAACGTAGAAGTGCCGGCTTTACCTTTACGAGTGGTAATTAATATTACCCCATTAGCGCCTCTGGCTCCATAAATAGCCGTAGCAGATGCATCTTTCAACACATCAATCGATTCAATATCTTGAGGATTTAAGAAATTTAAAGGATCTCCGCCTCCAGTGCTTGAATTGTCTAATGGAATACCGTCTACCACAAATAAAGGGGTACTTCCTGTTCTAACTCCACCAGGTCCGCGAACGGTTATTGCTAGGGTAGCTCCGGGTTCGCCGCTTGCCGATGTAACATTAACCCCTGCTACTTTACCTTGAATTAACTGTTGTGGATTATTGATAATACCTCGGTTAAAACTTTCTGCTTTCACGCTTTTTACAGCACCAGTAACATCTTTTTTATTTTGTGATCCATAACCCACTACAACTACTTGTGCTAAATCATTTACAGCAGATTGTAATTGAATATTTATTGTGCCCTTATCTCCAACAAAAACTTCTTGTGAAGTGTACCCTAAAAAACTAACTATTAAAATTGATTTATCATTAGCAACAGAAATAGAAAAATCGCCCTTTGCATCTGTGATATTATTTGATGTTGTTCCCTTTATTGTAATGATTGCACCAGAAAGCGGATTACCAGTAGTTGCATCGGTAACGCGGCCATTAATTTTTCTATCTGCCAAATTTGCAAAAGCATTTTGAGCAAATAACAAAATAAAAGAGGCAAAAATAAAGCGGAAAAATACTTGGTTAACTAAAAATTGAACTGAACTTTTTTTCATTTGATAATTGTAGTTAGTTTGAAATTAGAGAATGGCGAAATTCTAATTTATTCTACAACTATCTTACTGTTAGAGGTTATGAATATATTATCTGATTGTTACCGAATAATTAATTAATTTATTTAATCACTGTAGTTGGATATTTTTTGGGGCCTTTTACATAATACCATAATATTTTATTCATCATATCATCTTGACCGCCATCTACTTCATTAAACACATCGTTTTGAGAAATTTCAGCGTACTTTTTTTCAATTCCTTTTAAACTAGATAATGATTTGTTTTTTTCATCTAGTGGTACTCGATTAGGAACTGAAGTATAAGTACTAGTGTTTTTTATTGTTTGAAAGCAATCTGTCATTACCCTAGAAGTTGCATCCATACTATTCATTGGCGGGATACCTAAAATTTGTTCAACGGTTCTTAACATAGAAACTTGATTGTATTTTGTATGAACCATTTTATTGGAAGTGTATGGGCTAATGACCATTCCAACAGTTCTATATGCCGATACATGATCCCATCCTCCTTGTGAATCATCTTCGGTAACAAATATTACGGTAGAATCCCAATACTTACTTTTTGAAATCATGTCAACAATTCTACCCAGTGCCAAATCATTGTCTGCAACCATTGCAAATGGTGTAGGGAAATTAGGAGAAGTCCCTGCAGTATGATCATTAGGGAGAGATAATACCATCAAATTAGGTAAACTATCTTTTGCAGACAATTGATTCCATTCTTCAATAAAAATATCAGCTCTTTGTTGATCACTGAAAACCATATTATCACAATCAGGAAATGTTGGTGAAATAATAGGCTTCAAATTATCGATGGTAGTTATATTGTACCATGTTGGCTTTATTCCCTGTTGATATTGTTTATATAAATCAAACCAATTTAATTTTTGATCATATTCTGTTTCACAAGCTTCTCCAAAAACACGTACCGATTTTCCAAAAGCAAGTGCATGATTCCAAATAAATCCGGCTTTATTATAAACCAATGCGTCTTCCTGACGATGCGGATAACTTCTAAACCAAGCACGTACATTTTTTTCAACATAATCCGAAACCATACCTGCATCGGTCCATTGATGACCTTCTGCTGAAGATTTACCTGCTGCATGAAAATTATCCATACCCCCAAATTGTTTTACCAATGCGTGTGTATTAGGAGTATATTTTTCGCCAAATACACAAAGGCTGCTATCTCCATTTCCATTTTTTACATCACCTAAAACCTGATCATAGGTTTTATTTTCTTTGATGATATAAACAACATGTTTGAATACAGAGGGTTCTCCCATTCTTTCAGGAACAGGTACTGCGGCAACATTGGGTCTTGAGGGTAATATCAATTGGTCTAATCTGCTTAAAAGATTCTGCGTTTTAACATTGGAAGTATAGACCTTTAATTGTGTTTGATCAGGCAAAGGAATAATACTAACTGAGGCCAGTTCTTGGTGAATGGTTCTGGCTTTTCTCTTTTCATCTACCACATTGGCGCCATCCGATTCTAGATTGGCTACAATTAATTTATTTTCTTTAATGAGCAACCCTGCTGGATATGCTTCTGTTGGAATAAATCCTTCAACAACTGTTTTACCAGTGCCAAAACTAGCACTGCTTTTGCCTAAATGAATTATTGCAATGGCATTATCCAAACCATTAGATACGTATAATTTTTTTCCATCCTCACTCAGCGTTAATCCATTGGGTGTACTTCCTTGCAAATTTCTCCCAGCCATTCCTACGAAAATATTTTCTACCAGTTGATTGTTTTTTGCATTGATAACCGTTATTTCATCGCTCGATCCATTCGCTACAAAAATAAATTTACCATCCTCAGAAGCTAAAATTGCATTAGGGTGAAGCCCAACAGTCATTTCTTTTTCTAACTTTCCATTTGATGTATTAAATACCGAAACGGTGCCACTAGCTGTTGCGCCAGTGATCGGGCTTGTATAAGCTAAACCCCAGGGAACTCCAGCTGTTGATTTACTAGAATCTGCTACAGTTTCCCCCGCCCAATTGGTCACAAATATTTTTTTACCAGAAACTGCTAATCCAAAAGGTGCTACACCGGTATTGGTTTTCCAAACAATGGTTCTTGTATCCCAATTCAATTTAACCAATTCATTGTTACCATTTAAAACAACATAAATAAAATACTGATTGTCTTCTTTAACTACTTGAACCTGATTAGGCAAAGCATTTTTAGCGGGTGATTTTTTTTCGAATGGTATACTCGTTACATTTTTAAATCCTTGTTTCCATTCTGCAATCATTAAGGCAGAGTTGTTTCCTGTAGCGGCTGACCAAAGCACATATTCCTTTTCGTTGATGGTAATTGTTTTAATTCCCGAATAGGTACTCATCATTCCTTTATAGGCTTGGTTTTGCTCAAATCGCCATTCGTCTACCACTTTGTTTTGCAGAATATCTAGTATAAATACACCATATCGTTCTTCAACCACTACCAGGTTTTTATCGCTAAGATTCGCAATATCTAAAGCGTGGTTTTCTAGTGATGGTTTACCGTATCTTACCACTTCTCCAGCCGATTTAATAATTCTATTGTATGGTAATTCTCTAAGTTCTGAATTTCGGGTAACCAAATAATCCGAGAGTTCATTGATCTTATCAGTATTAATATAATCAACCTTTAATGTTATCATTTGCTCCCATGCGTCTTTGAAATCGGGGCTTGCCCAAAATCGAATTGGTTTTTTTAAATCATGAGCTCTATTTATTGCTGCTTGTAATTTTTCAACATCTTCGCTCTGTAAGGGCCATCTTCTTTTAACAATAAAATTTCCGAAGTCTCCGCTCAATAGCGCAATTCTTTGCAATTGTTCTTTGGTATAGTCAGTATTGATTCTTCCATCAAACCAAATAAAATCAGGATATTGAACAAATTCAGAAGGCTTAGGAGCGTTTCCGGAAATTACAACACGAATATTTTTATTGTTGATGATCGTTGGGTATTTTTTTAATAACTCAACCAAGGCATTTAAAGTGGTGATTGCTTCGGTTTTAATATCAATGAGTAACTGAAGTTTTCTAGTTGGATTGTAAGCAGCTATTGGTGCCAAATACAAATTTTCGAGCGAACGATTGGGTTTCAGGTCAATTAAATTATGCCCAACTAAAATGGAGCCATTTGATAAAAATATATCCGCCTCAATAGATCCAAATAATTCGTTATAGGCTAAAGTAAATGGTTTGTTTTGCTCATAATCGTTGTGCGAATGGGCATTAGCGGTTGTATAGGGTTGGGCCATCAAACCAGAAAAAGTTACGATAACCGTTAATAGTGCCAGTGCTTTTTTCATAAAACTAATTTAATGGTAAAGATTACAATGGTTGAAGTATAATTATATAAGTATGGCTTTATTTAATTATTATTTTATTCCTTCTTTTAAAATATAACTAGTACTTCTTCCGCCAGCAGCTTCTTTTATTAAGATGCCTTTATTGATTAATTGCTGTATGTCACGTAATGCAGTGTCAGATGAACATTTTGCAATTTTAGCCCACTTGGATGAATTTAATTTACCATCAAATCCGTCCAATAATTTATTTAACAGAAAGCGTTGTCTAATATTTAAAAAGGTATCTCTATGTTTTTCCCAAAAGATCGCTTTTTGCATGATAGATGATAGCGTTTTATCAGTTGCATCTAATGCGTGCACAAGACAAGATAGAAACCACTCTATCCATTCAGTAATATCAAGGCTGCCTTTCTGGGTTTTCTCTAATAAATCGTAGTAAGCATTTCGTTCCAATCGTATCTGAGCACTCATACTATAAAATCTTTGAGCGCTTCCATCAATACGAGTGAGTTGCATATCAGTTAAAGCACGGGCAATACGACCATTACCATCATCGAATGGATGAATGGTTAAAAACCAAAGATGAGCAATTGCAGCTTTCAGAATTGGATCTATTTCTATATTACCATTAAACCAATCAATAAATCGGTTCATTTCATCGGGAACTAATTTAGACGTTGGTGCTTCAAAATGAACTTTTTCCCTACCCATAGCGCCAGATACAACTTGCATAGGTTCATTACTAGTTCTCCAGGCACCAACTTTGATTTTATACATACCTGTTCTACCTGTAGGAAATAAAGCATGCTGCCAGCCAAAGAGTCTTTCGTCAGTTAATGGTTTTTCAAAATGCTGTGTAGCATCCAGCATCATTTCAACAACACCATCTACATCACGGTCCGATGGAATCAAACCAGCTATTTCCATACCTAAACGGCGTGCAATAGAAGAACGAACTTGATCTGAATTTAGCAGCTCACCTTCAATTTCACTTGATTTCAACACATCTTGTGTCAGGGTTTTTAGTACCGCTTCAGAACGTAAAGCAAAACCTACAGCTTCCATACGACCCATCAGCTTACCCTGACTTCTGTGAACGTCTGATAGGTGTTTTCTAAGTCTTTCCTGTTTCCAAATTAAATTTGGCCAATCAGCTAATTGATGGATATACTGTTTCATTTGCCGCATATTCTGCGGCGAATATAAGCCATAATTACCGCATTTCCAACATATTTGCCGCAATTTGTGCGGCGAATATGTTATTTAATCGCCGCATGGGGGACGATACCAAAAGAAAAACACGACAAGCTTTGGGGTTATTGAATGAAATTGATTACCTATTTTATGCTTAATTTGTATGTACTTATATGACGAATAACTCCGAAAAAATAATTAAACAAAGTCAACTTAAAAAATCATTGAGCCCCATCATGCTTTGGGGGTTAGGTGTTGGATATGTGATTTCTGGTATGTACTTTGGGTGGAACTTAGGACTGGAGAAGGGCGGTTCACTTGGATTAGGTATTGCCACATTATTCATTATTATATTATACATCACATTCACATTCAGTTATGCAGAATTAGCAAGTGCCATACCTAAAGCAGGTGGTGGTTTTGATTATGCCAATAAAGCCCTTGGAAAGGATTGGGGATTTATTGCAGGCATGGCTCAAAATATAGAATTCATTTTTGCACCTCCAGCAATTGCTTTTGCCATTGGTGCTTATTTTAATTTGTTTTTTCCTCAGTTACCCATTCTATACATTGCCTTATTTAGCTACTTTGTTTTTACCATGCTCAATATCTGGGGAGTAAAAGCAGCTGCTACTTTCGAATTGATCATCACCATATTTGCAGTATTTGAATTACTGCTTTTTGCAGGTATTGGCTTTACACATTTTGAATTTAAAAATTTACAACTACACGCTCTTCCTAATGGAATACGTGGCATTTTTGCAGCGCTTCCATTTGCCATTTGGTTTTTTTTAGGAATTGAAGGAGTGGCTAATGTTGCAGAAGAAACCATACAGCCGCAAAGAACCATCTTAATCGGATTTGGTTCCGCCATCCTTACCTTGATTGTATTATGCATATTGACATTCACAAGCGCTGTTGGTGTTGCTGGCTGGGAAGCTATTGTATATAAAACCGACGGTACTTCATCCGATTCTCCGCTACCATTAGCACTAGCCAGAATTGTTGGTAATAATAATTATTTATACCATTTATTAATTACGATAGGATTATTGGGATTAATTGCCTCTTTTCATGGTTTAATGTTGGCCGCTGGAAGGTCAACCTATGAATTTGGAAAAGTAATTTTTAAGGACTCTCTAATCGGAAAAATTCATCCAAAGTATAATACCCCCAGCTATGCATTACTCCTAAATATGGGTATTGGTATAGTGGCCCTTTTTAGTGGAAAAACAACTGAGATCATTACTATGGCTGTTTTTGGTGCACTTAGTTTATACATCATCTCCATGGTTTCGATGATACAACTCAGACGCAATTCTCCAGCATTAGATCGTCCATTTAAAGTTCCTTTTTATCCGGCATTTCCAATTATCGCATTAATTATTTCCGTTCTGTCCTTTATTTCCATGATCATTTTTAATATTATGCTATCTGCGTTATTTCTTTGCATCATGTTATTTTGTTTTGTGATCTATAAGTATTTTTTAAGAAAGAAAAATTCAACCGAACTTGTATGACAACTAAAGAAATTATCCAGTACGTAAAAAATCATCCTGCTGGAAAAGTAAAAATTGCCATCTCCGATATCGACGGAATTTTAAGAGGAAAATACATTTCCACTGAAAAGTTTTTGTCGGTCGTAGAAAATGGTATGAGTTTTTGTGATGTGATATTTGGATGGGATGTTCATGATGTATTGTATGATAAAGAATCCATAACAGGCTGGCAAAAGGGCTTTCCGGATAATCCCGCATTACTTGACTTAACAAGCTTTAGAAAGATACCCTGGGAAAACGACCTGCCATTTTTTTTAGCAGAACTGGTTGACGCAAAAGGAAAACCTTCTCCTATATGCCCCAGACAATTATTAAAAAGTCAAATAGCTATTTCAAAAAAAATGGGATATCATCCTGTGTTTGCACAAGAATTTGAATGGTATAATTTTGCAGAAACACCTCAATCGGCACAACAAAAAGACTATAAAAATTTGCAGCCACTCACACCCGGTATGTTTGGCTATTCTATATTACGTACTTCTTTAGAGAATAAATTTTTCACAGAATTGTTTGAATTGCTTACAAAATTCAATATTCCAATTGAGGGGTTGCATACCGAAACAGGACCAGGTACTTTTGAAGCAGCTATTAAATATGCTGCTGTTTTGGAAGCAGGCGATCGAGCATTGTTGTTTAAAACAGCCGTAAAAGAAATTGCTTATAAGAATGGTGTGATGGCCACTTTTATGGCGAAAGTGAATGAAAATTTACCTGGATGTGGTGGTCATGTACATCAAAGCCTGTGGGATCTGGAAAATAAAAAAAATCTTTTCTTTCATGATAAAGATCCAAACAAATTAAGTGACACAGCAAAGCAATATATAGCCGGACAATTGCATTGCTTGCCTTTTATATTACCCATGTTTGCTCCTACCATCAATAGTTATAAACGTTTGGTAGAAGGTGCCTGGGCTCCTACCACATTAACTTGGGGATATGATAACAGAACAGTAGCACTTAGGATTTTAGCTGGAAACGATAAAGCAACAAGAATTGAAACAAGAGTTATTGGAGCCGATGTAAATCCTTATTTAGCAATGTCGGCATGTTTGGCAGCGGGCTTATACGGTATAAAAAATAAACTGAAATTAAAAACAGCCGCCACTGTTGGTAATGGATATAAAAACGAGACCAATGGAAAAATTCCATCCACATTAATTGAAGCTACACTGCAAATGAAAAATTCAGCTGTTGCCAAAGAACTATTTGGTGAAATATTTGTCAACCATTTTACCATGACAAGAGAATGGGAATGGAAACAACATTTAAAAACAGTGACCGATTGGGAATTTAAAAGATATTTTGAAATTATATAACTAAACAAACAATGAGATTCGACAAAGTATATCAGTATAATTTTCCAACAACCATCCGTTTTGGTGCAGGGGCTGTTAATGAATTAAGCAATTATTTAAAAACAAATGATTTGCAAAAACCGTTGATTGTTACCGATCCTATTATTGCACAACTAGATTTTTTTAAAAAAATAGTACAAGACCTACAAGCAAAGGGAATTTCAGTAGAAGTGTTTTCTGATATTCATAAAAACCCTATTAAATCTGATGTTTACAAAGGTGGAGATGCTTACGATCAAACTAATAGAGATGCAATTATAGGCATTGGAGGTGGCGCTGCGCTGGATGTAGCAAGAGCCATCGTATTAAGGATAAACCACCGCGAAGACCTGTTTGTTTACGACGACTTAATTGGTGGTGATATTTATGTAACCAATGAAGTGCCTCATTTTATTACTATTCCCACTACATCTGGAACAGGAAGTGAAGTAGGAAGAAGTGCCATCATTGCAGATGATGAAACACACCAAAAGAAAATTCTTTTTTCACCAAAACTGCTGGCTAAAATAGTTTTTGCCGATCCAGAATTAACAATGGGTTTACCACCTGCAGTTACTGCTGCAACAGGTATGGATGCACTCACGCATAATATGGAAGCATATATTGCAAAAAATCCGCACCCCATGTGCGAAGGAATTGCTTTAGAAGGAATTTCATTGATTGCAAAGTCAATTGAAGATGCGGTAAATAAACCAACATTAGAAGCCCGGAGTAATATGTTGATTGCATCTATTATGGGCGCAGTGGCATTTCAAAAAGGACTGGGTGTTGTACACTCGTTGGCGCATCCGCTTTCTTCATTATTAGATACCCATCATGGACTTGCCAATGCAGTAAACCTGCCTTATGGTATGGAGTTTAATATAGAAGGTTGTGAAAACCAATTTATGCGAATGGCAAAAACACTGGATCTCAAAGAAGAAAATGGGAAAGCTGTGGTGAATTATTTATTTGAATTAAATACCAAAGTAGGCATTCCACATCATCTGCGTGATATAGGTGTTAGAGAATCGCATATTGAAAAACTAGCCGATCTGGCTTTTGCAGATTTTGCACATCCCAATAATCCTAAGCCGGTTAACAGAGAAAACTTTAAGGATCTTTATTTGAAAGCTTTATAGCAGATGAAAAAAATAGGCGTGAGCTTTACATTTACCAATTATGAAAATTATATTAATTGGTTTACTGCTTCAGATTTAGGAGCGGCAATATTTATTGTTGAACTATCCTTTGAAAAAAACAACTATGCAGACATTTATGACTGCGATGGTTTTGTTTTAACAGGTGGTGTAGATATTCACCCCGCTTTATTCGATGGTGAAAAAGAATATGCGAATAGTCCAGCTGCCTTTCAGTTAGAAAGAGATTTGTTTGAAGCGCATATCTATCATTTCGCAAAAGCAAATAAATTACCTGTATTAGGAATTTGCAGAGGATTACAACTAATCAATATACTCGAAGGTGGAAAATTGATACAGGATCTAGGTGACGAAAAAAATACAGCGCATAAAAAAGAGGAAGGCATTGATAAGGCGCATGAAGTAGCAATTGTAAACGAAACACTTTTACAGCAGATCATTGGAGAGAAAACAGTATCAGTAAATAGTGCACATCATCAGGCAATTGATAGTTTAAAACTTGGTCATAATTTATTGGCAAATGCATATAGTAGTCCCGATAATATTATAGAAGGAATAGAATATAAAAATAAATCTGGGATGGGTTTTATGTTAGCAGTTCAATGGCATCCCGAAAGAATTTCATACGTACAGCAAAATGATATATCTATAAATATTAAAAAATCTTTTATACAAGCAGTAATGCAAACAGAAATAGAAAAATTAGCAATTATTAATCCTGCAACTGAAGCAATCATCACCTCAGTACCTATTGATAATGAAAAAACCCTTGCGGAAAAATTAGAGAAATTACAATCTGGACAAAAGCAATGGGCTTCAAAAAGTCTGGCGGAAAGAATAAAAGTGTTGCAGTATTTTTCGGTTTTATTAAAAGAAGAAATTGAAATACTTGCTCAAACACTAACAGATGAAGTTGGAAAACCATTACAACAATCAAGAAACGAAATTAATGGTGCAATTGCAAGAATAAGTTGGTTAACGGATAATGCCAGTAAGTATCTTGAAAAAGAGGTAATGACAAGTTCAGATGATCTGGAAGAGATCATTGCCTATGAACCACTAGGCATAGTCTGTAATATATCAGCATGGAACTATCCTTATTTAGTTGGCACCAATGTTTTTGTACCCGCTTTGCTGGCTGGGAATGCAGTATTTTATAAACCATCTGAATTTACTACTTTAACCGGATTACATATCGAAAGATTATTGAAAAAAGCTGGAGTACTTTCTGATACTTTTCAGGTAGCCATTGGAACCGGCGCGGTCGGTGCACAGTTATTAAAGCTTCCATTGCAAGGCTACTTTTTTACAGGTTCATATAAAACTGGACAATATATTTATTCGCAAGTGGCCCCTAAAATGGTCGTATGCCAATGTGAATTGGGAGGTAAGGATCCGATTTATATTACAGAAGATCTGGAGAACATCACATCAGTTGCAGTAGGAACTGCTGACGGTGCTTTTTATAATAATGGACAAAGTTGTTGTTCTGTAGAACGCATCTATGTGCACGAAAAAGTATACGATCAATTTGTAGATGAGTTTGTAAAAGAAGTAAAATCCTGGAAAATCGGAAATCCCAAAGAAGACGGAATTTATATAGGCCCATTGAGTAGAAAATCGCAATTAGCTTTTTTGGAAGCGCAAGTTCAAGATGCAGTAAATAAAGGTGCAACTATTCTAACTGGAGGAAATAAAATAGCAGGGGAAGGATATTATTTTAGTCCCACTGTACTCGTGAATGTAACACATGAAATGAGTGTAATGAAAGAAGAATCCTTCGGTCCAATCATTGGTATCATGAAAGTGCAAAATGATGATAAAGCCATTGCGCTCATGCAAGACACGCCCTATGGATTAACTGCTGGAGTGTATAGTACCAATCGTTCTCGTGCAATTGAAATATTAGAACAAATGAATACAGGAACTGCTTATTGGAATTGTTGCGATCGGGTAACCGCCACTTTACCTTGGAGTGGAAGGGGCAATTCCGGATTTGGTGCAACATTATCGCATGCAGGGTTGCGTGCATTCACAAAACCGAAAGGTTATCACTTAAGAAAAAAATAAATACCATTCTTTTACTTTACATTAAACTGACTTTATCCTTCTTGCTACACTCATAATATTAATTTGGTTAAGCCTTCATTGGTAATTTTAATCTCTACAAAACCGGGTTTTAATTTAGGGCCATGCGAAAATGTTAAGATAATATAATCAGCATTTTTTTCAACAATCTTAAAATTCTTGGGCATATAAAGATTATCGACGGAATACAGCATTTGCTTCGGATATTCACCAAATTCACTTACACCAATATATACCTTTTCGGAAACCTCATCTGATTCTGGCAAGTTGGCGGAACCACTTTCATTGGACATAACAAAAATTGATATGACTAGTTCGGTAGTTTTAAATACTTTGTAATAACTAATATGATTTAAAATACGAGTTAGCGAAGAATCTTTTTCGTATTTTAAAACTGCGGTTTGAGAAAATGTATTCAATGAAATGAAGGCTAAAATTGCGAATAATATTATTTACTTCATGATTATTTGTTAATTGTGCCTTTGTTGCAAAGTGAATATGATCTTTATTGATGAACACCTATCATGGAGTCTCCATATATGATATAAATAGATTGATTTCTGATGCTATAGCTTTTTCAACTTTTTAATATCTTCCTCAATCTCTTTTAAACTTTGCTCTTTCTCTAATGCCTTTTCAGTAATTTTATATTTTTCAAATTCGGCTTCGGATTTCTCTAAAGCTTTCTCGTGGCTAATTTTACCTGCATGAGTAAGTAGCTCTCTTCCGTTGAGCTGTAAAATACTATCAAGTCTTTGAATCCAATCAGCCATATCCATTGGGGTACGTTGTTGTGCCATGGTTTCAGCAAAAGCCAAATATTGTTCAACCAATAAGCCGAGTAGTTTTATCTCCTCTTCTTTTAAATAGTTTTTAGCAACACTAACAGCTGATTTCTTAATCGGAATAGTATTTGTTTTATCGTAGGATTGCATTCCCATCAAGGGCAGGCTTGCATCCACTCTTCTATAAACCAATTCTGCTGCAGTTTGCTCGCTGATTGCCCATAATAATTTATTCTGCACCACTTTAAAAAACTCAACCGTTTTTTCATCCTTTGCATCATAATCAATGCTAGTGGTGTAGATGTCTTTAATTTTTTGATAGAAAAACCGTTCCGATAGTCGTATCTCCCGAATGCGATCCTGTAATTCGTTGAAATAATTCATTGAAGTACCCGATTTAAAACGGTCGTCATTCAAGGCAAAGCCTTTGATAATGTATTCTCTTAGTCGTTGAGTAGCCCAAATACGGAACTGTGTTCCTTGGGGAGATTTTACGCGATAACCTACTGATATAATTACATCTAGATTATAATGGTCTATGTCTCTTTCTACAGTTCGATTGCCCTCAGTTTGAACTGTTCGGAAATTCCGAACAGTTGCGATAGCATCTAGCTCGCCTTCCTCAAACACATTTTTTATATGTTCGCTAATCGTTGCTTTGGATTTTTGAAATAGTTCGCAAAGCTGTGTTTGTGATAGCCAAACGGTTTCTTCTTCTAAGCGAACATCAATTTTGATATTGCCATCTGGGTTTTGGTATATAATAATATCGCTATTCATTTCAATTTGATTTTAAATTACTATTGGCTTTATGAAAATACCTAAGCGATTGTGAAATATCTAATTTTATTCTTTTGTCTGGTCCTGAAAAATCTTACATTTTAAAAAATTAATCCTGGTATTACCTTACAGTGGTATGAGAGAAAAGGAACAATCTCCGCGCTCTGTTCCGCGCTCTAAATAGAAAAACCCACGACCAGCGTGGGTTTTAAAGTTCCTAAGTGGTGTGGGCCGGGATCGAACCTAGCACCTAAATAGCTTTAAATCAACGAATTACATATATTTTTAAGAATATCTTTGCATAATTGTCGCAAAATGAAGGTAATTACAATTTTTTTAATGGCAAAATTTGGTTGAAAAAGATGGTTAAAAATGGGTGGTTTTTTGTTTGATTTTTTAGGGTTATTCGCTTACCCCTTCCAACATAGCTTGCCAAATATCTACCAGTCTTTTGGCAAGAATGTTTTTTATAAGTTGATGTGTTGCTGTAGAATTCAACAATATGTTTTTCATTTTTCTGCCAATGATTCTTGCAGCTACTAATGATAGATAATTATTTAGTGTTGTATCATACAATTCCATCACACCCATGAAGTCATTATAGATTTCATTTGCATTCAACTCAAAATATACTTCTAGAATATGTTCTATATCTATTATGTCTTTAGTGCGATCTGGGTTATTATTATTAGCAATCAACTTTAAGATTACCAGCCCTTCCAGTGAGCATACATTTAACGAAATACCTTCCGCAACAGTAAGCTCTTCTGTAAAGGAGTGTACTTCTTTAAATCCGCTCATATCCATTACCAAGAAAGAATTCTTACTTAATGTTAGCTGCCGAACATTGTTTTCTATCTCTCCAAATGGCAACAGATCAACTTCAATAGCTTCTTTGTAGATTAATTTAAAAACGCTGGCGTCACTTTGCTCAAAAAGTTTGGTAGCTTTTAAAGTGGATATTTCACCCCATAGTTTACCACTCATTTCACTCGATAGTTTACCAGCGTTTCACTCCAAAGTTTACCACTAGGAGTTATGGTTAAGTGAGTTATTTCAGTCAAAATTTT
>JANOQC010000083.1:0-10569 GCA_031422175.1 Sphingobacteriia bacterium
CCAGCAAACGAACAGAAATGGGTGATTGAGTTAAATCCTGCTTTCGCAAGTACTTCTACGCAAGAATATATGGGAGCTGCAATTGTGCATGAGTTAATCCATAGTTTTATAACGCTGTATCAAGATTATAGACCTGCTAATGTTAAACTCAATGATCTAGACCAACATGCCCTCATGTTAGACTCTTGGATTAATAACTTTAGCAACATAATGGTTGAGGCATTTGGTTTAAATGCAAATGATGCTTTTGCATTAGCATGCTCAGGATTAATGGACGTTCTCACAAATTCAGAAGGAGTACCTATAGCAGATGCTGATAATTTTGTTAAGAAAAAGTACAATAAATCAATTTCGGATATTAAAAAAGTAAGTTATGAATATGAAAACAAAATTAAAGGTACAAAATGCCACTAAAAATAAATTTGAATTGCTGCTAGCAATACTCTTGCTAGCATTTAATAGTCAAGCGCAAAGATCAGAAAATATTATTTTCATTAATGATACTAGCACTTCTTTGGCAACTTCATTTTATAATTATTACCGTGCAAATCAACATATAGATTCTGCATGTATAACAACTAATACATTTATAAAGATTAGATTAGATAGTAATTATAAAATAAATGAATTCGTTTATAACTTTCAAACCGATCCAAAGACAAAAACCTTATTAAACCCTTTTTTCCAAGAATTAGGTCAATGGCATATAAAAGATAAACAGTTAGCTAAAATAATTTTAGGGAAGGAAATTATTCTTCCGGTAATATTAAATTTATTTAATTCATCCTGCAAAACTAAAAGTGGCAATTATATTGATGTGGCTGAGTTATTAAATTTCGATCAAACTATACATAAAGAACCATATCCATATTTCATGGGTTCAGGTAATTCACCATTCTTTTATGGTATAATTCTTAAACCTTTGATTTTGTTTAGTCCTTATAATTAATGAAGGTGCCCGATAAAAAACACTTTAACAAATGTCAATAATAGTAGCATCAAATGCGTAAACTATACTAATCACCCGAACATGTTTATGATGTTTACTAGATGATTCAGATAAAAGTTGCGGTTTTGCTAATTCTTTTTTATCACTTTGATGCATGAATCAGTGCATTATGGAAATACTTAAATGGATTTTTTGAAAAAGAAAATAAGGATTGTGGAATAGGCTGGGAGACATAAGTTTACGGTAGAAATATTGACTCCCCTAATGAGGCTTGGGAGTATATTTTAAAGAAGAATTAATAAGTAAAGTATGAGACTAGTTATCGGATTATTCACTTTAGTAGTATTAAATTCTTGTAGTTTTGTCAAAGAAAATGATAAGTATGGTGTTCAATTTTTCATAAAATCAGTTTACAATGACTCTGATGTTGTAGAATCCGGGAGTTTAATCTCTGAGCCCTTTCAAGTTAAAAAAAATGATTTTACATCAGTCATTATTATAAAGCTGATTGATTCTTCATATTTCAAAGAAACCCAAACGGAGATTAAAGAATACTTGCCACAAGGAGTAAAGCAAATTAACTTTAACGAGGTATATAAGAGTTTCAAACGACTAGAAAATGAAAAAATTATTATACTTGATTCAAAAAATTTAATTAAAGATGGTAAAGTAAATTATTTGGGATATCTAAAGATTTTACAAGTTTTTTCAAACTCTTCAAAAACGAAGGCATATATTTATTATGACATATCAGATTATTCACAAAAAGCTTATGCTAGATGTTTTACAGAATTCCATTTATTGAATCGGAAGTGGAAAGAAGTTAATTCAACAATACTTGACAGGAATTAGTAGTTATGAATATCTAGTCCTTAGGCAATAAATAAAGGGTTTTCAAACTGTAATTATTCATCAATTCGAAAAATGAATTTCAAAGTCTATCAATTAGATAATCCAATTAATTTAATAAATCAGTCACTAAAATTATGGCTATGAAAAAAGTAGCAATCTTCACAGCTTCTCTAATTAGCTTAAGTTGCTCAAATAATAAGATAACTACATTCCATCTGCTAAAATTAAAAAATGACACTACATTGAGTTTTCTTGCAAGTTCAAAACATCCAACTAGTTTAGAAATTTCAATTAAGGGTTACAGTAATGATTCAATTTATGTAGATTACTTTATACTTCCTGGTGGAACATTTGATACTGTATTAAAAAGGGATGAGTACTATGAGAAAGTAAATTTCACTGTAAGAAAGTTTAAATCTACAGATTGCAATTTAATTTTAAAATGCAAGGCTTACTGAGAATGGATTTGATAAAAGTATATAGGCTCAGAAAGTAAAGTGTTATTTTAATTTTAAAAGTAAAATGACTAACACTAACATTTTATTGTTTTATCAGAATCTTAATTAAGATCTATTTTAGTAATCAAAGTATTAACTAAATAAACTCAAACCTATCCCCATCAAACAAACCTTTATCACTCAATTTTAAATGCGGAATTACTAAAAGCGCCATAAAACTCAATGTCATGAAAGGTGCTGATAGTGTGGATCCCAAAGATTTCGCCATGGCATCAATGGCTGTATATTTTTCAGCTACCCAATAACCATCTTTGGCACTCATTAATCCAGCAACGGGCAGGGGCAATAATAATTCCGTTCCTTTTTCATCTACACAACTTACGCCACCTGCTGCTGCAATTACTAAATTAATAGCTTCGGCTAAAGCATTATCATCTGTTCCAACTGCAACAATGTTATGACTATCGTGGGCAACTGTTGAAGCTATAGCTCCGTTCTTAAATCCAAAACTTTTGATGAAACATTTTGCGATAGGGGCTTTTTGATATCTGTTGACCACCACCATTTTCAAAATATCATTGTCTGTATCTGCTACCCACTGATTGATTAATAATTTTCCTGTTAAACTCAATCGATTGGTAATTAATTGCCCATCCAATGCTTCAATAACTGGAATGAATCCATTGGTGGATGGATATTCATTTTGCGGGATTGCTAATTGCGCTGCTGAAATGCTTTCACAATCAAATTGATTGATTGGAGTTGTTTGTACCGATTCGATGATAGATTTTCCATTATTCAATAAGGGTACTCCATCGATATAGGTTTGAATAACGTTGAATGCAGAAAGATCTTCTACAATTATAAAATCAGCAGCATCACCTTCACGCAATAAACCAATATCCAATTTGTAATGCAATACAGGATTAACACAAGCCGCTTTCAACACATTGAATAAATCCATTCCTTTCGAAATGGCTCTGGCACAAAGTTGATTAATATGACCATCCACTAAACTATCGGGGTGTTTGTCATCACTACAAAATAGTACACTATTCGGATGATCATCAATCAAATCGGAAAGGGCTTCAAAATTTTTAGCAGCACTGCCTTCACGAATAATAATTTTCATGCCATGCTCCAATTTATCCAAAGCTTCTTCGATGGTAAAACATTCATGATCGGTAGAAATTCCTGCTTCAATATATTGTTGTGCAGCATCACCCATTAAACCCGGCGCATGTCCATCTACTGGTTTTTCTGCTGCATGCGCTGCAGCAATTTTTTTCATCACTTCAGGGTCTTTGTGTAACACACCTGGAAAATTCATCATTTCACTGAGGTATTTCACTTCGGGTTTTTGCAATAAGGCGATTACATGATTACTATCAAGCGCTGCGCCTGCTGTTTCAAAAATGGTGGCAGGCACGCAACTGGGTGCACCGAAATTAAATTTGAATGGAACTTGATTGCCATTGGCAATCATAAATTCAACTCCTTCCATTCCGCATACATTCGCTATTTCATGTGGATCACTTACTGTTCCAACTGTACCATGTACTACTGCCAATCGAGCAAACTCACTCGGTATAAGCATGCTGCTCTCAATATGAACATGACTGTCGATAAATCCTGGCATCAAATATCCTTTGGTGGATACTTGATTTTCTTCAATGGGTTTAATCGATTGAATTTTTCCATCTGCAATAGTTACTCTTGCTGGATAAATGGATTTTTTAAAAATATCAACAAGTTGAATAGATATGTTAAATATACCTGAATTCATAGTTTAATGTATAATAATAGTAATATTCAAAATCTTATAGTAATCATTATCACTACTTTTGTTGCTAAGTTTATAAAGTTAAATCTATTATATGAAGCGTATCATTTTTGTAGTTATTTTAATACTAGTACTTGGCAAAGTAAAATCCCAAACCGCAGCAGAAATTTTATCCAAATACGAAACAGCCGCAGGCGGAAAAGATAAGTTACTCGCAATAAAACAATTGGAAGTGTTCGGTACTATGAAAATGGGTGTGATGGGCCAATTGATTGAATTACCAATCACCGTTGTAAAAGAGCAAGGCAAATTATTCCGCAGACAATTGGGTGGCATCATGGGAATGGGAGATACCTATACAATGGTAACTGATACAGCTGGGTATATTTTTATTCCTTCCATTCGTGGATTTGGTGATATGCCGGGAACACAAGCAAGTGTTACAAAAATGGATGCTGGAGAAATGGCCGCTCAACAATATGAATTGGATTGCTCAGGTGCATTTGCTGAATTGGTAAATTATGCTGCAAAAGGCCATACAGCGGAAATAGTTGGAACAGAAAAAATCAATAAAGTACCCAGTACAAAAATTAAAATGACCCTCAAAACAGGTCAGACATTGAACTATTATTTTGATAATAATACAGGCTTGGTTAATAAAGTAGAAGCCACGGGCGAAATGGCGGCTAACCTAACGGGCTTTGGAGCAATGATGAAAATGTTTGGAAATGGCATGGGCAAAAATGCAAAAGCCGAAGTGTTCTATAAAGAATATCAAACTGTCAACGGCATTCAATTTCCTTCTAAATACACCATCAGTTTAGGGCCAGTTGAAACTCAAATTGAAAACAGCACCATCAAAATAAACGAAGGGCTTGATAACAAATGGTATATAATTAAATAGGTAGATCAATAACTATTTTGACTAATTCAATAGATTGAGTAAATTACTCCTCTAATTGAATGCAACCATGAGAAAAATCACCTTAATGCTGGCTTTTTCAGCTACAACCCTTTTTGCCATTGCGCAAAAAAAAGATAAAACAAAAACGGCACCTGTTGCTATTGTAAAAGAAGACAATTCCGGCGCTACCTTGTTATCCAACGTTAAGTATCGATCTATTGGTCCTTTCAGGGGTGGAAGAAGTGCAGCAGCTACCGGTAGTTATAAAAATAAAACCACTTTCTATTTTGGTGCAACAGGAGGAGGTGTATGGAAGACCACCGATGGAGGAAGTAATTGGAAAAACATCACCGATAAATATTTTGGTGGAACGATAGGATCTGTTGCTGTAGCTCCTAGCGATGAAAGCATCGTCTATGTTGGCGAAGGAGAAAACTCCATGCGCGGCAATGTTGCAGAGGGTTTGGGTGGCATCTGGCGCAGCGATGATGCAGGTAGAACTTGGAAAAATTTGGGATTAAAAGAAGGACGTCATATCATTCGAATAGTCATTCACCCTCGTGACCCAAATACACTTTGGGTTGCAGTTATGGGCCATCTTTTCGGACCCAATGAAGAGCGAGGTGTTTTTAAAACCACCGATGGCGGAAAAACATGGAAAAAAACATTGTATGTTAATGATCAAACAGGCGCATCCGATTTGGTAATGGAGCCAGGTAATCCTGAAGTTTTTTATGCTGGTATGTGGAGGGTTAAGCGTTCCCCCTATAATATGGAAAGTGGTGGCGAAGGAAGTGGATTATATAAAAGTATAGATGGTGGAGAAACTTGGAAATCAATTACAGCTAACAAAGGCTTGCCAAAAGGAGTGTGGGGAATTGTTGGAGTAGCTGTTGCTCCATCAAACCCAGAAAAGATTTACACTATCCTTGAAAATAAAGATGGAGGATTATATAAAAGTGAAGACAGTGGAGAAACTTGGACACTGACCTCTAATGATAATAATATTCGTCAACGTGCTTGGTATTATAGCAAAGTATTTGTTGATCCTAAAAATGAAAACTTGGTTTACTGCCCTAATGTAAATTTCATGCGCAGTAAAGATGGGGGTAAAACTTTTCAAGGAATCAATACCCCTCATGGAGATCACCACGATCTGTGGATCGATCCGGAGAACGGCAATAGAATGATTGTTGCTGATGATGGAGGAGCGCAAGTTAGTTTTGATGGTGGAGAGAATTGGAGTTCGATGATGAATCAACCCACTGCGCAATTTTATAGAGTAACCACTGATAATTCAGTACCATATAGAATATTGGCTGCACAACAAGATAATAGTACTGTTCGTATAAAAAGCAGAACATCCGGAGCAGGTATTACGGAAAGAGATTGGGAAGTAACCGCTGGTTCTGAAAGTGGTCATGTGGTAGCTGATCCTATAAATCCGGATATTGTATATGGTGGTAATTATGGTGGATATTTAGCAAGGCTCGATCATAAAACTGGAGAGAACCGTGCAATTGACGTATGGCCCGATAATCCAATGGGAGCTGGGGTTGACGTTCAGAAATATAGGTTCCAATGGAATTTCCCTATTTTCTTTTCACCACATAATCCTAAGAAATTATATACTGGCGGCAATCATTTATTTGCAACTGAAAACGAAGGTGCTAGCTGGGAAAAAATCAGCCCCGATTTAACTACCAATGATAAATCAAAACAAGCTTCTAGTGGTGGGCCCATTACACAAGACAATACTTCTGTAGAATATTATTGTACCATTTTTGCTGCAACTGAATCTGCATTAGAAAAAGATTTATTGTGGACTGGTAGTGATGATGGTTTAATTCATGTAAGTAAAGACGGCGGAAAAAATTGGGAGAATGTAACTCCTCCTGAAGCAGGAAAATGGATGATGTGGAATTGTGTAGAAACCGATCCATTCAAAAAAGGTACCGCTTATTTTGCTGGAACTAAATACAAGTCCGACGACTATGCGCCTTATTTATTTAAGACTTCAGACTATGGTAAAACATGGGCCAAGATTACCAATGGAATCAATACTATGCATTTTACCCGTGCTATAAGGGCAGACAGAAAAGTAGCTGGTTTATTGTATGCTGGTACTGAGTTTGGCATGTATATTAGTTATGATGATGGGGTAAATTGGAATTCTTTTCAATTGAATTTGCCGATTGTTCCGATCACTGATATCGCCTTAAAAGACAATGATTTAATTATTTCTACTCAAGGACGTTCATTGTGGGTGATAGATGATTTAACGATAGTTCAACAAAAAAACAATTCAACAACTGCTAAAAATCTTCATGTATTTCCAATCAATGATGCATATAGAACAGAGGGTGGTGGCAGAAGACGAAGAGGAGCTGGAGGAGGAACAGATCCTAATATTGGTGCTAATCCGCTCTCAGGAACTGTGATCAATTATTATTTAAAAGGCACCACAGATAGTTCAAAGCATTCCATTGTTATAATGGATAAACAAGGTAAGCCAATTAAAACTTTTAGTAAGTCTGCTAAAGAACCTACTGATAAATTGGATTATTCAGAAGGAATGAATCAATTTGCTTGGGATATGAATTACCCACCAGCAGAAAAAGCGGATGGAATGATCTTATGGAATGGGGCAATTGGTTCAGCAAAAGCTAGTCCGGGAAAATATACTGCAAGGATTAAGTACAATAATGATTCAATTGATTTACCATTTGTAATTAAAGCCGATCCTGTTTATAAAATGACAGAGGCAGATTACGATGCACAGGTTGGATTCTTATTACAAGTAAGAGACAAGTTCAGTGAGATTCAAATTGGCATTAAAAATATTAGAACTGTTAGAACACAGATCAATGATCTGAATGGTAGAATTGATTCGAAATCCAACAAAGAGATCAAACAAATGGGTGATAGTATTAATAAACAACTCACCAAAATTGAAGAAGCTTTGTATCAAACAAAATCAAAAAGCGGACAGGATGTGTTGAATTTCCCTATTCGCTTAAATGATAAGATTGCTGGATTATACAACGTGGCTTCTAGTGGTTACGCGCCGCCAAGCAAACAAGTAAGAGAAACATTTGCTGATTTGAGTGGACAAGCTGATGTTCAATTAGCTAAGCTAAAAACCATACTGGATAATGATTTGAAGCAATACAATAAGATGATTAATGAGAAACAAGTTCCGGTAATAGGTATAAAATAAATAATTGAAATCTTATACTGGGTCGATGTGAATCTAATTTCATATCGACCCAGTTTTTTTATTTATAGATTCAACCAGTAATTCAATTTAAGTACAATCGCCCTGTTTTTACTTTTAAATAAAGGGTCAGTAAAATAATTGTCTGTATATACAACAAACAAATCACTCATTGGCTTAAAGCGATATTGTAATCTACTGTTGATATTGAAATTATTACGCTGTGTGTTGTATTGGAAAAAGGTTGTCCAAAATAAATTAGTGGTAAAATTGATTTCTGTTCGTTGAGTTATTAAAAATATTTCAGCTGAACCATATGGGTCAGGAAAACTGATTTTATTATATTCCACATTGAAATTCAAGTTCACATGTGGCAACTTTCTAATAAAAAAACCTGCTTTAAGGTTAGTTCTTATTCCATTATAGAATTGACCATATCCGGCATTCAAATTAAATCCTATATTTTTTCTAAAATCTGATCGATAACGAATATCTGCTTGGGAATATAAATAATTACCTACAGGTAATGGTGTTGCTCCAGTAAATGATATTGGGAATTGTAATTGAACTTCGTTGTTTTCAATATTAATGTTGAAATTTTCTGTTGATCGAAATTGAGTATTTAATGAAATACTTGAATTTCTTTCGTTGAAGCTATTATCTGGATTGAAAACAATATAGTTTTCTACTTCATAGTTAAAGCCAATAACTTTTCCTTTTGTTGGAATGATTCTATATTTCAATTGAGTATAGGAATGTTTAAAACCAACACGCACCACTGTATCTTTTAGTGCATCGTAGTTTTCAATGCGCTCAATAAACCCCATGTCTGCATAATAATTGGTACCTATATTGGTAAAGTCTTGTGTAAATCCAAATCTTCTTGCATTGTAGCTAATCCCTGTGCTATAATAATTATTGTCTTTATTAATTGTTGGTTTGAAGGAATGATGATAAGTGGCCCACCCACCCCATTTTCCTGCTAAGTCGGAATAATTGAACTCTAGCCCTGCATTTCTACCAAATTCATTCAATGGATTTATTTGTTTTTCTGAGTCAGTCATGAAACTCTGCTTATTCAAAAAATATCCTTTTAAAACAGATCTCTTAAAAATTCTTTGGTCAATTGAAATAGCTGTGTTGTTTTCTGGTGCAAAATCAGCTTTTCGTCCAGTTTGCATATTCATAAATCCGATACGTGTTTTCTTCGCAATATTTCCTGTAATTCTTGCTCCGAATAAAATGGGAATTCTGTTTCCATTAGGATCCAAGCCAATTCTTCTTGAATAAAATGGGCGAATGGGTTCAATCCCAAAGCCCGCAAATAAATCGGCGTTCTCTAAAAAGAAAGTTCTTCTTTCAGGGAAAAATATATTGAAACGAGAAAGGTTGGTTACTTGTTGGTCTACTTCTATTTGCGAAAAATCTGGATTCACAGTTAGGTCTAAATTAAGCGATGGGGTGAGTCCAAATTTTGCATCAAATCCTGCATTTGCGGAATATGCTAATGGGTCTTTTGTAATATTATCTTGATCAATTTCTGATGTAACAAAGGGCACCAAAACGCCATTTGCGCCTGGTTTTGGGGGAGCTTCATCCCATATCAGAGAACCAGTATAACCTAAGTCATATGAAGGGAAATTTACTGGCAAATTGGTCCATACATCGTATTCATTCGATTTTGTATCAACTCTAAGAAAATTAATTCCCCACACTTTTTTATCTGATTGGTATCGAATAGATTTAAATGGGATTGCAATTTCTGCAGTCCATCTATCTTTATATCTTTTGGTTGCAGAAAACCAGGTTTGGTCCCAACTAAAACTTAGCCCATCATCTGAACTTACCAATTGGTCTTCACTTTGAACATTGTAAGCATTTACTACAAAAAAGAAACCATTATTTCTGGTGTTGATTGGATCTAATATTATAGCAACACAATCATTACCATCATGCCCATTATCTCTTTTTAAACCTTGTATAAACTGTTTTCCTGAATCGTATGCCGTATAGGAGAAATAAATAAATTTATCATCGTAGGCAGTTCTCACTTCAGTTTTTTGAGAAGATTTATTTTTATCGTCAGGATATTTTTGCCAGAATGAAGTAACCATTTGCGCTCTTTGCCAAATGGGTTCATTTAATTCGCCATCAATTTTTACTGTTTCCTTTGTTTTGGCAATATGAATTTGATAGTCTTTTTGAAAATTTTCTCCGTTTCGCTCCTGAGAATGAGCAACAACGACTAATAGTAAAATAAAAGAAATGATAAGTATTCGCATAATTCGGCGCGAATTTCCATAAAAAGAATTTAAAAAAATGGCATAAAATGTTGAACGGCAATAAACCCAAATTTATAGGTCACCTAGCAGATCGGGCCTTCTTGTTTTTGTTTTTTCCAGCGAT
>JANOQC010000084.1:0-6759 GCA_031422175.1 Sphingobacteriia bacterium
GGAACTTTTTGTGTAGCAGAAGAAGCCGTTTCGGTAAAAATGGGAAAAGACCGGGTTAAAGATCATTCAAAAAATGGTGCAGAATATATTACATCTTCTGATCTTTCATGCCTGATGCACCTTCAGGGTATTCTTCACAGAAACAAGAGTTCGGTTAAAATAATACACATAGCTGAAATTCTAAACGCTTCTATATGAAATTAACACAAGCAGAGACAAGAGATCACGCAGCACTGGCAGAAGAATTCATTAAAGACGAAGAGCGTGTTGACTGGCATGATGGCGCTCTTTGGTACATAAGGCAAAAGCGTGACATCGCTTCAAAGCAAATACCCGAGTGGGAGCAATTACGTGAAGCTGCATCAGCTATTAAAAGTAATGTAATTTCCAATCTTCATGATTACCTTATTCAGTTTGAAGCAAACCTTATAAAAAACGGTATCATAGTACATTGGGCGGATACTGCTGAAGAGCACAATGAAATTGTGTATGCTATTTTAAAGTCTAAGGGAATTACCGAAATGGTTAAAAGTAAGTCGATGTTGACCGAAGAATGTAACCTGAATGAATACCTCGAAGAGCATGGAATTGGTGTTATCAATTCCGATCTAGGGGAATATATACAACAGATCGACAACGAACCTCCCAGTCATATTGTTCTTCCGTGCATCCATAAAAGAAAAGAAGAGATTGGTGAACTTTTTCATGAGCACCTTGGAAGTGAAAAAGGCATGACCGATCCAACAAAGCTTACAAGAGTTGCCCGCAAACATTTACGGAATGTATTTATCACCCACCGTGCAGCATTAACTGGAGTAAATTTTGCAGTGGCAGAAACGGGAGAATTTTTAGTTTGTACCAACGAAGGAAATTCCGATATGGGAGCTCATTTATCAGAAGTGCAAATTGCTTCGATGGGTCTTGAAAAAATTGTTCCTAAGAAAGAACATCTGAGTATCTTTTTACGCCTGCTTGCCCGAAGCGCAACTGGTCAGCCAATCACTATTTATACAAGTCACTATAGAAAGCCACGAAAAGGGCAAGAGATGCACTTGATTTTGGTGAATGCCGGACGTACAAGGCAGTTGGGTCGCCCCGAATTTAGGGACTCGTTAAAATGCATCAAGTGCGGAGCCTGTATGAATACCTGTCCAGTGTACAGGAAAAGTGGCGGTCTTAGTTATCACAACACAATTTCTGGTCCGATTGGTGCTATTCTTGCGCCCAATCTCGATATGAAGAAGCATGCCGATCTGCCATATGCTTCCACTTTATGCGGCTCTTGTACCAATGTTTGCCCAGTAAAAATTAATATACATGAGCAATTATACCAATGGCGTCAGGTGATAGTTAAAGAAGGCTATGCCGCCAATACAAAAGCATTGAGCATGAAAGCAATGGAATTTACATTGTCATCGCCTGGCAGTTTTAAAACAGCAGGAAAAGCGGGGCGTTGGTTTTTGCAAAATATACCTTTCGTAGTAAATAATAAATTTAATCCATGGTACAAACAGCGCGACATGCCAGAAGGTCCAAAGGAATCTTTTAGTGAATGGTATAAAAAAGAAGAAGGGGAATAAAAGTCCTAATCATTTACATAATAAAAATATCAGCCCTTTACCAATAACTCCCCTTAGGGCAGGGACACAACGATATGACTACACGTGAAAAAATACTCGAAGCAGTTTTACAAAATCAACCTGCCCTAATGCCGTTTCCAGATATAAGTATGTTCAAGGGTGATAGTACCAATGCACAACAGCGATATATGGATATATTTAAAACCATTGGCGGATTTCCGCACATGGTAGAAAGTTATGATGAAATTAAAAAGTTGATCTACGAAAATTTCGATGTAAAAAAACGTGTGGTAACTACGCTTACTCAATTGAGTGAAAGTATTGAATTGATATCAGATTCAGTAGACCCATCTACCTATGAGGATGTTGAACTGGCAATAATTCAAGGACATTTTGCCGTTGCGGAAAATGGTGCAGTATGGTTGACGGATAATATAATGGGGCAAAGGGTAATACCCTATATATGCCAGCATCTTGCGGTAGTGGTTTCTGCCGAAAGTATTGTTCCTTCACTTCATGAAGCGTATGAAATAATTGGCAAAGGTGAATATGGATTTGGTGGCTTTATTGGTGGACCTTCTAAAACTGCAGACATTGAGCAGGCATTGGTTCTTGGTGCGCACGGACCTCTAACAATGACCGTTTTTATTCTCAACACTAATAATATATAACATCAACGAGAAACTACTATGAACTGGACTCAAGTAATGAACCCACTATCAAATCTTGCATTGTCGGCGCTCGTTGCTTCCATACCGATCCTGTTTATTTTCTGGGCATTGATCATTAAGAAAATGAAAGGCTATCAAGCAAGTTTACTAACCGTGCTTGTTGCAATTTTAGTTGCGGCAACTGTCTACAATATGCCAATTAAACTTGCCGTACTTTCCACTTTACATGGAGCTTTGTATGGGCTGTTTCCCATCTGCTGGATCATAATAGGGGCCGTATTTTTATTTAACATTACCATAAAAAGCGGACAGTTTGAGATCATTAAAAATTTTATGGCATCAATAACTCCTGACAGAAGGTTGCAGGCCATTTTAATTGCTTTTTCGTTTGGTGCTTTTTTAGAAGGAGCTACTGGTTTTGGTGCCCCAATAGCCATAAGTGCTGCCATGCTGGTTGGTCTTGGCTTCAACCCATTATATGCAGCCGGATTGTGTTTGATTGCAAACACAGCGCCTGTTGCTTTTGGTGCTATCGGTACACCCATCATTGCCGCAGCAAAAGTTTCTGACATTCCAGAAATGGCGATTTCTCAGTTGGTAGGCAGAACGCTACCTGTTTTATCGGTAATTGTACCGTTGTATTTAATAACTTTAATGGCAGGCTTTAAAAAGGCGATGGAAGTTTTGCCTGCTATATTGGTATCTGGAATTTCTTTTGCATTCTTCCAATGGTATTCCTCCAATTATTTAGGACCTATGTTACCCGACGTTATAGCAGGACTTGCTTCCATTATTTGTTTGATGTTGCTCTTAAAGTATTGGAAGCCAAAAAGTCTATGGCGTTTTAAGGAAGAGCCGCAGGTGTCCATCGAAACCAAACTAAATTATTCCATAGCGCAAGTAATAAGAGCCTGGTCACCGTTTATTATTATGACAATCATGGTAATTGCCTTTGGTCTGGCACCGGTTAAAGCGGCTTTAAATTCTCTAGGACTTATAAAGTTTGATATTCCAGGTTTAAAAGATGCTATATTAAAATCAGATGGAACTCCCCTTATAATAAAACCTTTTGAATTTAATTTTCTTTCAACTCCAGGAACTGGATTGCTAATTGCTGCATTGATATCACTTCCATTAATAAAAATGAGTTTCAAAGATGGAATGCGATGCTTACTTGAAACTTTGAACCAGTTGAAATTTCCAATAATCACCGTTGCTTCAGTAGTAGGATTTGCCTTTATTACCAACAATTCCGGTATGTCTTTTACTATGGCAATGGCATTGGCAAGTACTGGTGTTTTATTCCCATTTTTTTCGCCGATACTTGGTTGGATGGGTGTATTTTTAACTGGCTCTGATACCTCATCTAATGCACTTTTCTGTAAACTGCAATATAACTCTGGCAACGCCATAGGCATTGATCCGTTAGTGACCGTTGCTGCAAATGCTTCGGGTGGAGTTACAGGTAAAATGATCTCGCCACAGTCTATAGCTATTGGGGCAGCAGCCGTAGGATTAGTAGGCAAGGAGGCGGAACTTTTTCGGTTTACAGTAAAGCATAGTTTTATTATGTTATTTGTTATTTGTATTCTAACAGTTTTACAAGCATACGTTATTCAATGGATTGTTCCTAAATATCAAATGGCTGAAATAGCAACTTCAGTAGTGGTAGGTAACGTTTCACAAGGCTTTATTTATTTAGCAGTTTTGGTTTTGGTACTGACTGCTATTGCATTGGTTGTCTTTTTGCTAAACAGGAAAAAGAAAAGTGATCAGATCATTTCGGCTTCCTAACCTAACAATATTTTATTCTATTTTCAAACCCTGTTACATAAATTGATCAATATGACATCTAAAAACATCATCATAAGAAGCGGCTTGAAGGAAACATACAGTGATATTTACACACCGGAAGCACTAGAAGCGCTGTCGGCATTGTCACCTTTCAATAAAGTGATTAAAGAGGCGATGACGGCGAGAATTCTGCGTAGAGAAAGGCGGCAACAAGAACAACATCGAATTACTTTTCCTGATCCTGAAAGTTATATACTGCGTTCCAATATAAAAGTGCAGGATGCACGTGATGGAAATTTTGAAGGCGCAGAAATTCCCGCTGATCTTCAACGTCAATGGATACAAGGAACAGGTCCTGCCGCAAAACCCAATGCACCAATTGAAAGCAGCATACGCAATGTTGCCTATGCACTACTTTCAGGCGCGGATGGTTGGATGTTTGATGGCGAAGATGCACTTGGTCAAATAGAAACCATGTCGCTCGATAACCAGCGGAACCTGAAACTAGCCATCAGTAAAGATCCTCTATTTCTAAAAGCTGCGGAAGTGGTAGCTGCTGAAATGAACAAATGGGCAATCAGTTTCTTTGGCAAACCCATTATAAGCGATTGGAAAGAACAACTCAACTTCACCACCAAATTATTTCGTGCCAGGGGTCTACACCTCGATGATCGTCACATACTGGATGGAGATGGGGTTGCGATGGCCGCATCAATTGTTGACTTGACTTTATATGTGGTGAATAATTACCAGGAGTTGCAAAAAGCCGGATCGTCAATTGTATTGTATTTACCTAAAATTCAAACAGCAGGAGAAGCAGCTCTTTGGAACGATATAATTACCACACTCGAAAATCATCTCGGGCTTCAAGTCGGAACAGTTAAAGTGTACCTTTTAGTTGAACAACTCGAAGCGACGTATCAGTTGATGGAAATTCGTGCAGTGTTGGGAAAACATTTTGTTGGTTATAATACTGGCAGGTGGGATTATATTAATAGCGTAGCGGATGCAATGGCTTGGGATAAAAGTTTCATTAATCCAGATATTGAAGCTATCACTATGACCTATGGATATATGCGCAATTACGAAAATCGTGTTAGGTGTGCTGTAAATACCCCTGATCGAAACGGAAATTTTGCTTTATGGCAAGGAGGGATGGAACCAAATATTCCTGTAGGTTCTGAAGAAGGAGTTGCAGCAAGTATGAAAAAAGCGGTTGGAGGAGCAGAACGCGAACAACGAGAGGGCGCCAGCGGTAAATGGGTAGCGCATTGGAAAATGGTAAATATTGTTCGTCCCGTTTGGGAAAAGCAAGAACAGCAGAACCAGTTAGGAAGAGAATTTCCAAGGCTGACTTATACACAGACTGATGCTGATGGACTTATATTGATAGAACCTGCTCCTACAACTATAAGAGGTGCACGTAATTTGTTAAGCGTTGCCATTCAGTATGGAAATGCTTTTGGGCAAGGCATGCAGGCAGCCGCATTAAAAGCAGCAGATTTTTTTGGTAACGACGATATTTTGTACCTGATGGAAGATATGGCAACCGGTGAGATAAGGTTAAGTATTTTATGGGAATGGGTACACAAAGGCGCTACTTTAACCGAAGACGATGCGTTTACCGGAACGAAAGCTGGCGACATTTTCTCGATGCAATTATTTGAAAAGTTGTTGGAAGAGGAGTATAAAAAATTATTACTAGCCAGCAATAAAGATGTATTTGATTCTTCTAAAACTACTACGCTACCCATATCCAGGGAAATTGCTGTTGCTTATATTCACAGCGAAGTAAAACTTCCATGGTTCATCGATTTGCTGAATATAAATTTAAACAATACTGATCTTAATGTTGCTAAAGAAAGAATCAAAATGTATGTGGACTGGTTTAACAAAGACGGAACGCGTATTACAGGAAATGTAGATTTTAAAGGGTAGGAGATTTCAATAAATGTACGATAGAGCAAGTTAAATGGATAGCCAAGGATCCTAATTTCTTTGTATAAATTATATTTACAAAGCAATATAGAAAAGGGTTTTTCACGAAACGAGTATTTATGAAATCATTTTTGGCAACATTATTTATCTGCCTTGTTTTGAACTTGTCGGCTGATAATCAAATGTATTCCTTCCCTTGGAAATACATTTTCAATGGCAAAGATTTTACCAACTGGAAAATAGTTGGAGGTGCTGGTGTCACGGCAATATCAGATTCTGCTTTCAATTGTCATATGACTTCAAATACAAAAGAACACACTTTTGTATGCACAAAAGAAAAGTATGGTGATTTTATTTTAGAGGTGGATGTAAATGCTGATCCAGGATACAATACCGGTATTTTATTACGTTGCATCGATAAGCCAGTGGATTGCGATACATGTAGAGTAAGCCTTTATGGCTACCAGATAAAAGTAGATCCTTCACCTACCCGACGCTGGTCAGGAGGTATATTTGACGATTATGGATCTACTTGGCGTTGGTTGTATGATTTGAGTAAAGATGAACTGGCACAAAAAGCATACACCATCGGCAAATGGAACCATTTTCGGGTGGAAGCCATTGGTCAATCAATCAAAGTTTGGGTAAATGATATCCCTACCACTAACCTCATCAATCAAAAATACACCCATGGTTATATTGCATTAAAAATACATTCATTGGGTAATATTCCAGAGGAGGAAAAGAAAATCGGAAGATATAAAAATATCAAAATA
>JANOQC010000085.1:0-5211 GCA_031422175.1 Sphingobacteriia bacterium
AGAAGGTGAGCGCCTGCGCACGCAGACCATCTGCAACAGTGTATCTGAGGCACCTTCAGGTGCATTCAATTCTGGAGCGCTCACTGCCTATTATCATAAATCTGTTGGTGGGTACCACCCTGCCAAATTGAGTATTTATCAAGATTTGATTGAAAAACAATTATACAATTTCCCCAATTGTTTGCCAGTGTTGAATATGCTCAACACAAAATACTTGATTCTTCCAGACCAACAAACAGGAGCGCCCATGGTGCAGCAAAACACCAATGCATTGGGTGCTTGCTGGTTTGTAAATGGAATACGTCCCGAAAAAGGACCAGCTGAAGTAATGAACGCTTTAACATCATTTAATCCAAAAGATACAGCAGTTATTGATCAGAAAAACTATGCAAGTATTCAGATTGATAAAGTAAAAGACAGTTCATCTTCGATTGATTTAATAAAAAATAATAACGATGTGATTAACTATCAATCTAATTCCAATACAACCAACTTTGCAGTATTTAGTGAAGTGTTTTATGACAAAGGCTGGATTGCAACAATTGATGGAAAAGAATCCCCAATTATACAAACCAATTATGTTTTACGTGGTATAGTTATCCCATCTGGTAAACATGAAATTGAATTTAGTTTTAAGCCAGCCTCCTATTATACAGGCAATAAAGCGGCAATTGGATCATCCCTAATTATATGGCTTTTATTATTTGCTGCAATTGGATCTAGCTTCCGAAAAAATAAAAATGCCTAATGATGAAAGGGCCAAATGTTCTGGGAATTGTTGCTTTTAAAGTATTTCCAGCACAAATGGGCGGTCAGCAGTATGTAGTTAATTATTATGATGAATTAGCTAAATATTGCAAAGTGGTATTAGTTGTTTCCAAAGACAATGCAATAAAGCATGATAAGCCTTATGCAGTGCTCCCCTTTTTATTTAATCACTGGTATTCTTTGTTTAACTTGGTTTATTTATGGAAATTAAATACAATCATTAAAAAAGAACAGATCGATATTATAATGATCGATCATAGTTATGTTGGATGGCTTGGAATATTATTAAGATTCATCACAAAAAAAAAGGTAGTAATCAAATCAGCTAATATAGAAGCATTGCGATTTAAAGACTTGCAAAGATTTGGTTGGCAATTATATGACAGATATGAAGGATGGGTACATCGCAATGTAGATTTTAGTTTCTTTATTACAGAAGCGGAAAAACACCTTGCCATTAATCGCTGGTATTTAGATCCGAGTAAATGCAGTACAATTGTTTATGGAACAAAAACAATTGTGCAGCCAACTTATGAAGAAAAAGAACAAAGTAGAAATGTACTTCTAAAGGAAAACCAGTTAACCTCTAAAACAAAATTATTTTTCTTTAACGGCACCCTGGATTATTTACCCAATACAGATGCACTATATATAATTGTTCAAGAACTCTTAATTAAACTAGACCGATATAACGAAACGTATAAAATATTTGTTTGTGGTAATAGCATTACCCCAGATTGGGAAAAACTACTTGCAAACAAACCACAAATCATCTTTAAAGGATATGTTGATGATATTAACAAATACTATTTAGGAACAGATTGTTTTATTTGTCCTGTTACGCTTGGAACAGGCATAAAAACCAAAATAGTAGAAGCATTGGCCAATGGACAACCTGTAATTGCCTGTAAAAAATCTGGTGCTGGATTCGACCAAAAATTATTAGCAAATCAATTAAATTTGATTGAAAACTACAATTGGAACGAATTTGTAGAAGCTATGATGGAAATAAATCCGCATACTTCTGTGGTAACACCTCCCTTTTTTTATGCCTATTTTAACTGGAACAATATTGTTAAAGAATCCATTTTATCTTTGCAAAGATGAGTGCTACCAACCCAGCTATTTCAATCGTTATTTGCACCTATAACAGGGCAGAATACATCCGTGAAGCAATGGTCAGTTTGTATACACAATCTTTGCCAAAAGATCAATTTGAAGTAATCATTGTAGATAATAATTCTACAGATTCAACTGGGGAAATATGTAGCAACTATATAAAGGAACATCATGATGCTAATTTTATTTATTTAAAAGAAAAAATACAAGGAGCCTCTTTTGCTAGAAATTCAGGTGCTTCAAAAGCAATCGCTCCATTACTTTGTTTTATGGACGATGATGCTGTTGCTAATTATAATTATCTAGAAAACATTATCCATTTTTTTGACGCATATAATGATGCTGGCGGTTTAGGTGGTAGAATTATTCCTAGATATATTCCTGCAGAACCTAAATGGATGAGCCATTTTGTATCATCATTAGTAGGCAACTTTGATTATAGTGATCAGATTGTAGCTTTTAGTTCTAACAAATATCCATTAGAATCAAATATGATCATTCGAAAAGTTGATTTTGATACAGTAAATGGTTTTAATACTGCATTGCCTGGTGTTCAGGGTACTTTAAGGATTGGAGGTGAAGGAAAAGAGTTTTTCTTAAAATTGAAAGCATTGGGAAGAATTATTTATTATGATCCATCGGTAATTGTTGAACATATTGTAGAAACAAAAAAACTCACACCTGAATACATGTATAGAGTTGCTAGTGGTATTGGCAGAGGGGAAAGGGTAAGAACTAAAGCAATTAGTGAGTGGACTTTTATAAAAAAAATAGTTGAATACTTCTATAAACTTGCTGGCTCAATACTTTTTGCAATGGGCTATTTGATACAAGGTAATCCAGCCAAAATGAAACCAGTAATTCAATTTAGAATAGATGCTTTAAAAGGATTATTGAACTATTAATCAATGGATTTGTCATTTATCTTTTTCCTATCAACACTAATACTTGCTATAAAACAAAGATCATAATGGTTGGTATGCTGTTTAAGGTTTAGAAGCATGTTTCTTAAAAAGCATATTGAAATACATCAATTGAAAATCGATGGCATTTTCCCAATAACGCCAGTCATGGTTTCCCGGACGTTCAGTATAATCATGCGCAATATTTAATTTCAACATTTTTTCGTGCATTGCTCTGTTCATAGGCATTACACGATCTTCAGTTCCACAATCAATAATGATACTCAATGAATCGGATGGCTTTTTTTCAATGACATTCAAAGCACTCCATTCATTCCAATATTTTTTATTCACTCCTGTATCGCCCAGTCGTTTTTCTACTTCATATCCCCTTGTAATTACTGTTACATGTAAAGCCCCACTCATACTTCCACAACCGCTAAAAGTATCCGCATGCCTAAATCCAATAAAAATACCTCCATGCCCTCCCATACTTAAACCAGTAATTGCTCTGGCTTTTCTATTGGCAATGGTTTTAAAATTGGCATCGATGAATTGGGGTAATTCGGTACCAATGAATGTTTCGAATTTAAAACTGCTATCGATCGGACTATCGAAATACCAACTAGTTCTGGCTCCGTCTGGGCATACAATCATCATTTGCATTTCATCTGCCATTTGTTTGATATGAGGTACTTTTAACACCCAATTACTATAAGATCCAAATGCTCCATGCAACAAATACACCACTGGAAATTGCTTATTGCCCAAATAAGTATTCGGTTTGATGATCACTGTTTTAATAGATCTATGCATAGAAGCACTAGGAACTGAAATAGTATCTACCGTTGCCGCCTTTAAACTGAAAACAACCAATAACATTAAAACAAGCATACAATTCTTCATATGAATCTTTTTAATTTTTAGCAAACTGATGTTGAAAATACATCAATTGAAAATTGATACTATTGCTCCAATAAGCCGTATTGTGGGTTCCAGGCCTTTCCGTATAATCATGAGGAATTTTTTTCAGCAATAATTTTTGGTGCATGGCTCTATTTACATTTAAAAAGAAATCAGATAACCCGCAATCAAAAATGAGATTTAAATTAGAAATATCAATGCTATCTATCAAATTAATCACTGTATTCTTTTCCCAATTTTCGGCATTAGCACTTAAATCACCTAATACTTTATTCAGTTGCCAATTATTCGGAAACGGCCTAATATCTAGCCCTCCGCAAACACTTCCTGCACTTCCAAAAACAGTTTGATTGCGCATTGCAAGATAAAATGCTCCATGGCCTCCCATACTCAATCCCGTGATGGCTCTATAATTTCTATCTGCTTTAGTGGAATATGCAGAATCTATAAAAGGAACCAGCTCTTTTATAATAAAAGATTCATAACGAACAGCAGTATTAATAGGGCTATCAAAATACCAACTACTATAGCCTCCATCTGGTAAAACTAAAATCGATTGCATATCCTTTCCCTGTTGTATTATCGACGGTGCCTCATTTAACCACTGGTTATAATTGGCACTATAACCATGCAATAAATACACAACAGGCATTTGAATATTTGCAGAAGGCAAGTCCGGTTTGATTACCAACACTTTGATAGATTTATTCATTTGCTTACTATATACCAACAATGTATCTATAGAGGCAAATGATAATAATGCTGCAAATAGGAACAAACAAGTAAAACTAATTTTTTTCATGATTGCTAAAATACTAAATGCCACCTGTATTTCTACATGTGGCATTCATTAATTTTATTAAAACATTTATTTCATTTTTTGCATTGAGTTTTGCATTGGGTTGGTTCCAGATGACTGACCTCGTCCTCTTCCTGCACCAGCTTTAAATAGGCTGAATTTACTTGGCTCCATAGAATTACCTGATTTAGGCCAAACGTTATTTGTTTCGTTAATATCTGCAGTTTCTCTCATTGGATCTAACTGAATCTTTACGGCTTTTTTAGAAGTCATAAATAATTTAGTAACCTTTAATTCATTTTTTCTCCAAATTTGGGCTGGAATTTTTTCTAATTGCTTGGTCCCGTCTTCAAAAGTGAATTCTAGAATAATCGGCATCACCAATCCCCCTTTATTGGAAAAACTAACTTCGTACATATTTACATCCTTGTATTTTGTTTTTTCTTCGGCACTCAATTGCTCTGGAGCAGGGAAACTTGGTGAAGCAACTTTAACACTAGAATCATATGGTTCAAATCCACGTGTATACCTCCAATAAAAATCACGCAAAGTAGTATCTACATCTACTAAGAACTGAATGTTTTTATCGCTTCTATTTCTTACTTTGGAAATATCATCAAATGCGGCTGCTCCACTAAACAATGGTCTTGCCAATCCACCACCTCCAGGCTGCCCCCTGAATGCATTTCCTGCATCATT
>JANOQC010000086.1:0-1550 GCA_031422175.1 Sphingobacteriia bacterium
AATGGAAGGCACCATATACGCTTGATACACCTAAAGGTTGGGGTGTTGAGCGATTTCCAATTCCCATTGGGTTTGCTCCAACAATAGCTTATGAAGGTATTGAGGATATTAGATTTACTCCTGGCTGGTCTAAGAAAGAAACGGATGAATATTGGAGTTACGCTTTTTTGTGGTATTTAGAAGGAACACCCAAATTTGATTCTAAAATTCTGGAGAAAAACTTAATAGCCTATTACACAGGTCTTTTTAATATCAATACAGATAAAAGTAAAATAGACACAACCAAGTTGATTCAAGTAACCGCTTTCATTGAAGAAAGAACTGCTGACATGGGAGATTCAAAAACTTTTCACGGAACGGTGAATATGAATGATTACCTGACTAAGAGACCAATTGCTATAAATTTAAAAATTCACTTAAAATATAGTGAGGGGCAAAAGAAGACCTTCGTCTTTTACGAAGTTTCACCCAAACCCTATTCCAATAATGTTTGGACCAGTTTTGACCAATTATGGGTTAATTTATCAAAAACTGAATCTTTAGTAATTGCTAAAAGTTTTACAGGGCATAAAGAATCGATTTTGGGAATAGCTCAATCTCCTAACGGAAAATATTTGCTTTCTAGTAGCGACGATCATATAAATTTTTGGTGTCTGCCGATGTAGACTGCTACTAACATCATAATTGGAAGAACTTAAAACCAATTTAGAAAATCAATACCAAGTAAAAGTATATGTAATGTACGATTCAAGGTAAAGAAAATAGTTATTGGTTAAGATATATTATGTATGAAATGTATATTTTTAAAATTGGCACCATACAACTAAAATCATCCTATTTTGTTGTAACTGTCTGATGCATAAACAACCCATTAATGTTGTCTGGTTTAAACGCGATCTTCGTTTTACTGATCAAGAACCGCTATGTTATGCTCAAGCATCTAAGATGCCGCTATTGCTGATCTATCTTTTTGAACCTTCCGTAATGGCTCACCACGATAGTGATGCTCGTCATTGGCGTTTTGTGCATGAGTCGCTCCAAGAAATGAATGAAAAATTGAAGAAGCTCAATGGAGCTATTTATATCTTTCATAAAGAAGCGGCTGTTGTATTCAATTCACTCATCGAAAATTTTGATATTCAAACGGTTTTTTCATCGGAAGAAACGGGTAATGCACTTACCTATGCTCGTGATAAAGCCATGCATCAATTGTTTAAAAGGCATGCAATTATTTGGAAAGAATATCAAAATAATGGGGTATTTCGCCGTTTAAAAAATCGAAAACAATGGTCTCCGCTCTGGGAAAAGAAAATGGCTTCCGCCCCTAAACTGGTGGATGAAAATCAATGGACTTTTATTCAAATTGATCAAAAAATAGTTGAAGAACTTAAAGGTCCGCCATTACATGCCTCCATCACCACTCGAAATAAAAATTTTCAAGACCGGCGCCGACCTGAACGTGGACGAGGCGGCCCGCCTGGCGGTGTTGCGCAGCTTTGCCACGCCGCTGCCGCAGGCGCAGGCGGCGCTGTTGCCACTGCGCGTGCTGC
>JANOQC010000087.1:0-11284 GCA_031422175.1 Sphingobacteriia bacterium
TTGGCTTTATTGGTAGATTCTAGAACTTTAATTAGTAAGGTTCCAGATGGTAAAGACAATTCCATTTATTTCATACCCAATTATATTGCTATTGGTATGCCTTTAGATAAAAAGAAAGGGCTGGGAATGGCTTTTGGCATAAAACCAGTGAGTAAAATCAACTACCAAGTAATTACTCGGGAAAGAGCAGCAGGAGATAGTATAGGAACAGTGTATGATGGTAACGGTGGTTTAAATGAAGCTTTTATTGGTATTGGTAAAAAATGGAAAAATCTACAAGTAGGATTTAATACTGGGTATGCATTTGGTAGTAAAGAAATAAAAACAATAAAAACTTTTTTGAACGATACTGTGCCTTATGCACAAGCAAGTTCTTCTTCAAAAACCAATTTTGGAAATGTGTTTTTACATTTGGGATTGCAATATGAATTCTCGGTTTACAAAAAAGAAAATAGAATAACCAAGGCTACACAAAATTATTTATTGCGATTTGGCGCAACAAGTACATTACAGCAATCATTAAATGCTACTCAAGATGTTAATAAGGAAACATTTGCTTTGAATTCTATTGGTGCAAGCATAGGAATTGATTCTGTTTTCAAACAAGAGAATGTAAAAGGAACAGTAGTATTACCAGCTTCCTACGAGGCAGGTGTTGTTTTACACAAAACAGTAAGCAATACAAGTGGATTGTTTGAATTATGGTCTTTTGGAGTTGAATACAGTTCCACCCAATGGAAAAATTATCGATTTTATGGCCAGCCTGATGCTTTGAATAATAGTTGGATGATAAAAATTGGTGGGCAGATCAGTCCAAACCCGCAAGCTCAAAGAAATTACTTGAACAATGTAAACTATAGAGCAGGATTTAATTTTGGGCAAGATTATATTAATGCGGATGGAAATGGTTTAAAAACCATGAGTGCTTCTTTTGGTGCAGGATTCCCTATTCGCAAATGGAGGGCATACGAAACACAATTCACTGTACTTCAAACTGCATTTCAAGTTGGCAAAAGAGGATCAAACGTTAATAATATTACTGAAAACTTCTTTCAATTTACTTTTGGTTTGAGCTTAAACGACAATTGGTTTATCAAACGCAAATATGATTAACACCAGTCATAATTATAAATGGATTGCAGCCTTTTTGATGGGCTGCTTTTTTATGGTTGGATGCGAAAACGATTTGAATGAAGTAAAACAATTAGGTATTAAAAAACCAAGTATAGAAGAGGGTAAAGACATAGTAAGTTTTTTAAGTGTATCAGGCGTTATGAAAGCTAAATTAATGGCACCCCTATTGCTTAGATACCAAGGCGATAGTGCATTAAAATCGGAATTCCCAAAAAGTTTGTATGTAGAATTTTACAATGATAGTGCTAAAGTAGAAACCAGGCTTAGGGCTAAATACGGAAGATACTTGGAACAAGATAAAAAAATATTTCTGAGAGATAGCGTGGTTATTATACGAGTAAATGGCGATACACTATTTACTAGTGAATTATACTGGGACCAAACCTTGGGGAGTATTTTTACTGATAAATTTGTAGAGATTTCCCAAAAAGAACCACGACAAAAATTATTTGCAAAAAAAGGATTTATATCAAATCAGGAATTTACAAACATCACTTATAATGAACTTCAACCGGGTAGCTTTATTATCTTACCAGATAGTACCGCTACTCCAATAAAAAAATAACCAATTACTCAATAACCAAATAACTATTTATGGAATACAGATACATGGGCAGAACAGGTTTACAACTCAGTGCTTTAAGTTTTGGAAGCTGGGTAACTTTTCATAAACAAATAAAAGACAATAGCGCAGATGAATTAATGGGCATTGCCTACGATAATGGGATTAATTTTTTTGACAATGCAGAAGTATATGCATTGGGGGAAAGTGAAAAAATGATGGGCAGGGTATTAAAAGAAAAAAACTGGGATAGAACTTCTTATATACTTTCTTCTAAAGCTTTTTTTGGTTGGAGAGGTAAAAACAATAAACCGAATCAAACTGGGTTAAGTCGCAAACACCTTACTGAAGCTTGCCACGAGGCTTTACAAAGATTACAAACCGATTATTTGGATCTGTATTTCTGTCATCGCCCCGATAAAGCGGTGCCTATTGAAGAAGTGGTACTTACTATGAACACTTTAATTCAACAAGGGAAAATTTTATATTGGGGAACCAGTGAATGGAATGGCGTAGAAATTATGGAGGCGCATAGAGTTGCTCAGTCATACAGATTGATTGGCCCATCTGTAGAACAACCTCAATACAATTTATTCGAGAGAGAAAAATTAGAGAACGATTATTTACAAGTATTTAAAAATGTAGGATTAGGTACTACTATTTGGAGCCCATTGGCTTCAGGATTATTAACTGGAAAATACAATAACGGAATTCCAGCAGATAGCCGTTTAGCGGTTGAAGGTTTTGATTGGCTAAAAGATCGCACTTATGTAGAAGCCAAAATTGAAAAAGTTAAGCAATTACAACTTGTTGCCAACGATTTAGGCGTTTCATTAGCAGCGCTTAGTATTGCATGGTGCATCAAAAATCCGCATGTAACTACCGCCATTTTGGGCGCTACCAAAAAAGAACAATTAATGGACAATCTAAAAGCTATGGATGCTTTAGCACTCATTACGCCTGAAATAAGCAAAAAAATAGAGGAAATCATGCAAAACAAGCCCGTTTTAGGGGAGTTTTAATGAATAACACCCATTTTTTAAAGGCAGGATTAATCTCCTGCCTTTTTAGTATCTCCCCTTTATAGAAAAATATTTCTATCTTTTTTCCAACCTTTATTAAAACCTTTACTCTTATATAAGAAGACTGATTGGAACAGGTATTAACCATACAAACGGCTGTTGTACAAAAGGCCTGCAAAGGAGATGCAGCTGCCAGAGCTTGGTTATACGAACAATATGCTAAGGCTATGTTCAACATCTGCACCAGAATGGCTTCTAACCGCCACGATGCGGAAGATCTTTTACAGGATGCTTTTATTATTGCATTTAACAAATTACATCAATTAAAAGAAGCCGAACAATTTGGTGGCTGGTTGAAAAGAATTGTTGTGAATGAATGCATACGCTACACTAAAAAGTCAATTGTATTAGATGATTTAGAGAACAATAATGTTGATCAAATTGCAGATGATCAAACGGAATGGTGGAAAACAGTAGATATGAAAGTGGTGAATCGGGAAATCAACAATCTACCACAAGGATGTAAACAGGTTTTTAATTTGTATGTAGTAGAAGATTTTTCGCACAAAGAAATTGCATTTGAATTAGGTATCAGCGAATCAACCAGTAAAAGTCAATACCATAGAGCAAAAAAATTATTAAAAGAGAACATCAATCAATATTTAGCCATATATGGATGAGTTTAAAAAATATATTCAAAACAACAAAGAGCAATTGGACGAAGACATGCCTTCTCTAAATGTTTGGAACAATATTGAACAGGGAATGTCGCCAGTTAAAAGATCAGTTCCGGTTGTTACAATGATTCGATGGGCAGTTGCCGCATGCGTTATTGCATTAGCAGGTATTGGATCTTGGTATTTACTAACTTCTAAAAAACCTTCAGAAATAGCGCCTACTACAACAGCAAAAACCATTTCAAAACCAAGTACTACTTTACCAAATACTGTTGATACTTCAGCTATCAATCTACCAATAAAAAATAATGAGCCTATCGTTATTGCAAGCAATACCATTAAAAAACAACTATCCCCCAATAGTAAATCGATAACTGCATCAACAATACCTAATATAGCGGCTAAACAAAACAACGATCCAACTTATACCGCATTATTAAATAATGTAGAAGCCTCTTTTACACAAGTAATTAATTTGCAAAAAGCAAGAATCAGCACTTATCCGATGTTTGCAGAAAGTGCAGATTATTTCAAAGACTTTAATATTCAAATCAAACAAATGGAGAAAGAAGAAAAGAACATTAAGTCGACTATTTCCAGACGTGGAATCAATAACGACTTATTAGATCAGCTCATCAATCTCTATCAACAAAAACTAAGCATTCTGAAACAGCTGCAGCTGGAGATGAATAAAACCAACAATCGATTTAAACAAAACCGCGGACCAGTGGATACTACCCGCACTTATTTCTTAAGCATTTAAATAAAATATATGAACAAGAGAACCCCTTTTCTAAAAGCAGCCGCAGCTATTCTTGCACTTGCAATAATGGTACAGGTATCTGCACAAACAATTTCGGCTACCGCACCAAGAGCCGCTAATCAAAGACAAAAATCTTCAGCTATCGAAAGCCAACAAGCTGCTCAACAGATGAAAATATTGGCTGAGATGGAAGCAAAAAATGCTCAAGCCTTTCGAGGAAATTTGGGTGCATTGGCTGCAATGCCTCCGATGCCGCCAATGCTTGCAATGGCACCTTTGGCTGAATTTTCGGAAAGAATGGAAATGCGCGAATTAGCAGAACTAACAGGTCCTGCATACTTCAATGGCAAAAATTTTACCAATGTAGACGATTTAAAATCCAAAGAAGTTTCGCAAGAAATCAGCACTTCTAAATCTCCGGATATTTATATCGATAATTCTTCACGTGGTATTTTGGTAAAAATTTGGGATCAACCTAAAGTAAAAATTACAACTACTGTTTTTTATGAGGGAGATGGAAAATTGTCAGATGAAGAATGGTTGGAGAAATTAAACCTTTCTTTAAGAATGATAGGGTCTTCTGTAAAGATAAAATCAGGTAGCATTGGCGGAGGTAGTTATACCACAACTTCTGGAACCTATGCTTGGAGCGGTGGAAGCAACTCCAATGGAGTAGCGGTTTTTAATGGCAACGGTCAAAATATCGGTACTAAATCAAATATCAAAAGATTGGTAACAGTATATGTACCTGCAGGAAGTAAATTAGATATTGAAAGCAAATATGCCGATGTGCAATTAAGTGGCGTTTTCACTGATGCCAATATAGACCTTACCAATGGAAATTTAGATGCAGAAAATATCAATAAGCTACAATTGCGTTCCAAATATTCTAATGTTACTGTAGAAAATATAGTTACTGCAGAAATAGACTTTATAAATGGAAGGTTTAGTGCAAAAAATATTGAAGATGCAGATATTGATACCAAATATTCTACCATCGAAATGGCTTCAGTTAAGAAATTAATTTTCAGAAGTACAAACGACGAATATGAAATGGAAGAAGTGGGTGAATTGAGGGGCAGGAAAAATTATGGTAATCTTAGAATAAGCAAACTAAATGGCTCATTTGAATTAGATGGAACCAATGCAGATGTGAAAATTAGAAATGTAGGCTCCAATTTAAGCATGGTTAAAATAGACAATAAATACGCCGACATCCGTATTCCATTGCGTAATAGCAAGAATTATTCAATCAATTATGTAGGAGCATACAGCACTGTTTATGGTAATTTCGAAAAAATGCCTTTAAAAGAAGAGCCTAAGCAAGTTTCAAAAACTAAAGATGATGAATTAACTGAGCAAATCCGTTCAATAAATCGTTCAGTGATGAGGGCTTCTGTCACTGATGAGAATAATAACACTCGTTTTTCAGCCTTGGTTGGAGATGGTAAAGCACTTAAAATTAATATGAACTGTCAAAATTGTACAGTAGACTTTAAATAAGATACATCAGCCGATTTTTCTCATGTATTCAAATTATCGGTACCGTACCCCGTTTCTACGGGGTACTTTTTTGTATTTATATACCTTAACTTTGAGGTATGACACATATCTATACCATTCTTTGTATAGTAGGCACTTTGCTTTTTATTGGTTTTTTTGCAGGTTATGAAATAGCTTTCGTAACTGCCAACCGATTAACTATTGAGTTGAAAAAAAAACAAGGTAAAAAAAGTGGTACTATACTTGCTCGTTTCATGGAATTTCCTGCAAGATTTATTGGAACTTGTTTAATTGGCTTGAATATTTTCTTGGTAATTTACGGATTGCTTTTTGATGAGTTATTACAGATGGGTATTTGGAATCCGTTAAAACTGGAAAACGAATATTTGAAGTTGGCATTTAATACCCTTTTATCTACCATTGTAGTACTGATTATTGGCGAATTCTTACCCAAAGCCATTTTCAGGGCAAAAAACGATACGCTGTTAACTTTTTTTGCACCATTAGCCAATTTCTTTCACAATTTATTTCTCCCTTTAACTATTCTATTTGTAAACATGTCTCAATGGATTTTGAAATATGTTTTTAATGTTAGGGTGAATAATCGAAATGAGGTATTTACCAAAGTAGATCTCGAACATTTTTTTCAACAAACCAAAGAACAAGACGAAGAAACCCAGGAACTAAATACCGAATTATTTGAAAATGCTTTGAGTTTGCCAACTATAAAAATTAGGCAATGTTTGGTTCCAAGAACAGAAATTGTTGCCCTAGATATAAATGCGAGTTTAGAAGAAGCTAAAACAGAATTTATCAGCACTAAATTAAGTAAATTATTAGTTTATGAAGAAAGCATAGATAATATTGTTGGATTTATACATCAATTGGATTTGTTTGATCGGCCTTCTAACATAAAAGACATAATGCACCCAATTATTGCAGTGCCTGAAAGCATGAGCGCTACCGACCTGATTAATAAATTCTCTAAAGAGAGAAAAAGTATTGCTTGGGTAGTAGATGAATTCGGTGGAACTGCTGGTATTGTAACAATGGAAGATGTTTTGGAAGAGATTTTTGGAGAAATTCATGATGAATATGATGAAGAAGAATTTGTTGAGAAGCAATTAGCCGACGACGAATTTATTTTAAGTGGCCGTTTAGAACTGGACTACTTAAATGAAAAGTATGATTTGGAGCTTCCTGCCGGAGAATCTGAAACTTTGAGCGGGTATATCATTAACGAACACGAAACTATTCCAAAACAGAAGGAAACCATTATTATAAATAATTTCAAGTTCGATATTCTAACTGTAAGCGATACCCGAATCGAAATGGTTAAATTGAAGGTTTTACAATAATTTTTTTACTCCCATACCCCTAACTTTGCGGCCTAGCTTAGAAATTGCATTATGGCATTATTTAATAGATCTACTGGTGAAGGAAAAGAAGAGATGACATTTATAGATCATCTCGAAGAGTTGCGCTCACATATTATCCGATCGGTATTGGCTATACTGGTAGGAGCCATTTTTATTTTTGTTTATCGAAATTGGATTTTCGATCATATTATTATTGGCCCTATTAATAAGGACTTTGTAAGTTATAGGGCACTTTGCGATTTTAGTCGTTGGGCGCATTTAGGAGATGCCCTTTGTATGCCACCTGTACAGGTAACAATGCAGAGTACAACATTTGGTGGTCAATTTTTGAGCAGTATAACAATGGCTTTTGTTGGTGGAATTATCATTGCCTTTCCTTTTATTTTCTGGGAATTCTGGCGTTTTATAAAACCAGCTTTAAAAGAAAAAGAATTAAAGAGCACTCGTTTTGTTATAGTATGGGTTTCCTTTTTTTTCTTTACCGGCGCGGCTTTTGGTTATTTTTTATTGGGACCCTTTACTTTTAATTTTTTAGCTGGTTTTCAGTTGGGTACAGAAAACATGATAGTTACAAGACCAACTTTTGCTGATTATCTAGATAATCTAACCAATATTATTTTAGGTTGTGGACTTGCCTTTGAATTACCTGTATTGGCTTTTATACTCACCAAAATAGGATTTATTACCCCAACTTTTTTAAGAACTACTCGTAAATACGCTATTATAGTAATATTAATTGTAGCAGCATTTATTACTCCAAGTCCAGATTGGATGAGTCAATTAATTGTTTTCATTCCATTATGGATGTTGTACGAATTAAGTATCTTGGTTTCCGCTAGGGTATATAAAAAAGATAAAGCCGAAGAGGATAAAGAGTGGGATTAAGAATTAAGAGAGAAGAATTATGAATTAAGAATTAGAGTTAATAATTGAGAGTTATGAGTTATGTATTTAATGCTGCTTTACCAATTGCCATCGGATCTGACCATGCCGGTTTAGACTATAAAAACGCTTTGGTAAAATGGTTGAATGAAAAGGGATATTCTGTTACTGATTTCGGTACCTACTCTGCCGATTCTGTTGATTATCCCGACTTTGCCCATCCTACAGCAAATGCAGTAGAAAAAGGAGACGCAGCTTTCGGCATTTTACTTTGTGGGTCAGCCAATGGCGTTGCTATCACTGCCAATAAACACCAGGGTATACGAGCTGGTTTATGTTGGCAGAACGATGTTGCACAACTCATCCGTCAACACAATGATGCTAATATTATTTGTATCCCTGCTCGCTTTGTAGCGCTTGCATTAGCCCAACAAATGATTGAAATTTTTATGAATACTCCTTTTGAAGGTGGCCGACATGCAACACGTGTTGGAAAAATTGCTTGTAACTAAAAAACAACTAAACATGATGAAAAAATGGTTAATGGCATTCCTACTGTTTATAACAGTTGCTGCCAATGCACAAAAAGAAAGTCCTGCAGTGAAATTTGCTGCAATTATTACTCCTCAATCTATGAAAGACAAGCTCAGTATTTTAGCTGGTGCCGAAATGGAAGGAAGAGAAACCGGCATGCCAGGGGAAAGAAGAGCTGCTGCCTTTATTGAAGATCATTTTAAAAATATTGGATTGAAACCTGGAAATGGCACAAGCTATCAACAGTATTTTAACGTTTATCAAGATGAATTAGCTAGCATTGAATTTAGGGTAAATGGTAAGTCATTTAATTTGGATAAAGATTATATGATGTCTTTACAATCTATTTCCAATGGTAAGATTATTTCTACTGAATTGATATTTGTAGGATTTGGAATTGTAGACAAAGCTGCGGCCATTGATGATTACGCAGGATTAGACGTAAAAGGAAAAACGGTGATGATCTTAGATGGCGCCCCTGCAGGATATAAAGCTCCGGCAGTTGTTGCAGGATCAAGAACCCCCAGCCCTATTTCAGGAGCTGCTAAAGCTGCTTCAGCAAGAAATGCTGGTGCAACAGGTATCGTTTTGGTTTCAAAGGACTTCCCACGTAAAACTGCTACACCTGTAAAAGGAAATATCTATATGAATAAGCCAACTGGTGCTCCTTTTATGATGGTGACTGTTTCGGAAGAAATTGCTTCTGCATTAGCAGGAAGAACAACTAAATTGTCGAGTGATGCTTTAGCTGCATTAACCAAAGGAAAATATGTTGCTGAATTAAGTATTGCAGCAGATAAAAAATCTATTACACTTCAAACCAGTAATGTAATTGGGATTATTGAAGGAACAGACAAAAAAGACGAGTACGTTTTTATGACAGGGCACCATGATCACCTTGGAAAAAGAGGTGATGTGATTTATTATGGAGCTGATGATGATGGTTCTGGAACAGTAGGTGTAATGCAGATGGCAGAAGCTTTTGCTGCTGCTGCAAAAAAAGGCATTAAGCCTCGCAGAACATTGGCATTTATGACGGTAACCGGAGAAGAAAAAGGCTTATGGGGTTCTCAATATTATTCAGAACATCCGATTTTTCCATTGGATAAAACTACTGTAGATTTAAATACAGATATGATTGGCAGAGTGGATACGGAGAGAAAAACGGGCGATACGTTGAACTATATCTATGTAATTGGCCATGATAAATTAAGCAGTGAATTACCAATCATTAATGAAGCCGCTAACAAAGCTCATGTAAATATGACGTTGGATTACAAATACGATGATCCGAATGACCAGAACAGAATTTATTACAGAAGCGACCATTATAATTTTGCCCGTAAAGGGGTGCCAATTTTATTTTTCTATGATGGAATGCTTAAAGCGGAATACCACCAACCAGGCGATACGGTAGAAAAAATTAATTTTGAATTAATGGGGAAAAGAGCCAAGTTGGTTTTCTATACTGCATGGGAAATGGCCAATAGAGACAATATGTTGAAGAGAGATATTCCTTTATCGATGCCAGCTAGATAAAGGAGAATTATGAAAGAAGAATTATGAATTAAGAGTTAATAATTTGACCCAGTAATGGGTACAATAAAAAACCTCGCAGTTTTAAATGCTGCGAGGTTTTTTTATATTTCAATCTAAGCATTTTAATAAGATACACAGCGCTATCCCAAAACCCAATATTAGTAACCTAGTAAGTACGCAAATATCAACGGCACAACAATCGTTGCATCACTTTCAACAATGAATTTTGGTGTATGAATATCCAATTTACCCCAAGTGATTTTTTCGTTGGGAACAGCACCAGAGTAAGATCCGTAAGATGTTGTGGAATCACTGATCTGACAGAAATAACTCCAGAATGGAACATCATGCCATTCTAAATCTTGGTACATCATTGGCACTACACAGATCGGGAAATCTCCAGCTATACCCCCTCCAATTTGAAAAAATCCAACTCCCTTTCCGCTACTATTGGCTCGGTACCATTCTGTTAACCATACCATGTATTCAATACCACTCTTCATGGTAGTTGCTTTCATTTCATTTTTAATTACATAAGAAGCAAAAATATTTCCCATGGTACTATCTTCCCATCCCGGAACAACAATTGGCAGATTTTTTTCAGCAGCAGCCAACATCCAACTGTTTTTTGGATCAATTTCATAGTATTGTTCTAGTATGCCGCTATTCAACATTTTGTACATGAACTCATGAGGAAAGTAACGCTCCCCGGCAGCATCAGCATCCGCCCATATTTTATGAATATGTTTTTGTAATCTTCTAAAAGCTTCTTCCTCCGGAATACAAGTATCTGTTACCCTGTTGTAATGATTCTCTAATAGATCCCACTCTTCCTGCGGACTTAGATCTCTGTAATTAGGAACACGCTTATAATGGCTATGCGCTACCAAATTCATGATGTCTTCTTCTAAATTAGCACCAGTACAACTGATAATAGCTACTTTATCTTGACGAATCATTTCAGCCAAACTAATGCCCAATTCAGCCGTACTCATAGCACCTGCCAAACTCACCAACATTTTTCCGCCCTCTAATAAATGGGTTTCATATCCTTTAGCAGCATCTACTAAAGCAGCTGCATTAAAATGTCTGTAATGATGTTCTATAAAATGTGAAACAGGTCCTTTACTCATGGATGGTTATTTTGAGGGCAAAAGTAAATTTTTAATGTGAACCGCATATGAATATTCCTGAAAGTTGTAAACCCAAAAAGGGATCTAGTATAAAAGTATTATCTTGAATTGAACTTATTAAATATATAATCATCATCATATGTTGAGTTGGGGCAA
>JANOQC010000088.1:0-2517 GCA_031422175.1 Sphingobacteriia bacterium
AAATAGATCTTCCTCCTAAAGCACGAGGACCAAATTCAGCCCTCCCATTGAACCATCCCACCACACCAGCATCAATTAATCGATCGGCAACATAATCAAATAAAAATTCATCTTCCAATTTGATGTACTCAATATTTTTTGCTTGAAGCATTTGCTCAATATACTCGTTGGTAAAATGAGCACCAGTATAAGCAGAGTAGATGGGCGCAACCCTTGGTTGATTTAGCACATGATGATACACATATTGAGCAGCACCCATGGCAATACCAGCATCATGCCCTGCAGATGGAATATACAATTGAGTGAAAGGAGTATGTGATTTTATTTTTCCATTGGCCACACTGTTCTGTGCAACTCCGCCAGCCAGACAGCAATTGGATAATTGGGTTGCTTGGTGCAAATGGTTGAGCACATGAAAAATACTTTCTTCAGCCATTCGCTGAACAGAAGCTGCCAGGTCTTTATGGTGTTGTGTTAAAGGAACGTCTTTGGTTCTTGCTCTACCGAAAACCGTTTCCATTTTTTTACTGTATGCAATAGGTATTGCAGGAATATGATCATTCTTATAAGCAACAAAACCTTTTCCAGGCGATCTAAAATAATCGAGGTTCAATTTAAATAAACCGCCTTTTTCGAGTTGCACAACATCCATTAATTGATCTAAATAAAGGGGTTTACCATAAGGCGCGAGACCCATGATTTTATACTCATCACCATAATGAGGAAAGCCTAAGAGTTGGGTGAAAGCAGTATAAAAAATTCCTAATGAATGCGGAAAATCAATGGAATCAATTACTTCAATTTGATTGCCCTTTCCTATCGCCAACATGGTAGTGCTAAAATCGCCTGAACCATCTATACTTGCTATTGCAGCAGTTTCAAATGGAGATGCATAAAATGCACTGGCCAAATGAGATCGATGGTGTTCTACTTGGTGAATTTTTTGTTTTACCGCATCGATGACAATACCAAAGTGGGTGTTGAATTCTTGTTCTAATGAAGATACTTTTTGTTGATTGAGTAAACGCTCAATCGTATGGATAAAAGATTCAATCGGTCGCGATGCAAAAAACAATAATTTATTTTTTAGCTTGGTTTTTGGATCTCTCCCAATAGCAATATGATCTACTTGATCAATGCTTACTCCGGCTTCATGCAAGCAAAATTCAATGGCTTTGGAAGGAAAGCCCGACCAATGTTTGACTCTTCTAAAACGTTCTTCTTCGGTGGCTGCAATGAGTATCCCATCTTGAAAAATAGCTGCAGATGAATCAGCGTGATAGGCATTTATTCCAAGTACAATCATAAATTAGTTATTACTGGCAGCTGCATAAAAGATTTATTCTCCCAATTTTGATAGCCTGTTAGGAATATCCATTTGTACATGAAGAATTCTTATTACATCAAGCTCAAATTCTGTAGTTATATAAAATATCAAATGTGAATTAACTTTAAAAGACATATACCCTTTCCGCAAATGTTCTACAGACTTTCCAGTTTTGGGTTCTTCGCAGAGAAATTCAATAGCTTCGATTAAGTCATTGTAATATTTGTCTGCTTGACGTAATGACCATGTTTCAAGCGTATAAGTCCATATATTTTCTAAGTCCAAATAGGCTTCTTCTCGAATAAATAATCGAAGCTTTTTCATTTTAAGCGTTCATGCAATTTTTTAAGATGCGTTTTTGGATCAAAGTTTTCTATCCTTTCGCTTTTTTCTCCAGTAACTAATGCCTTAACAAGTAGTTTTTTCTTTTTTTCTTCTTCTTCTAATATTCGGAGGGCGGAGCGTATTACTTCACTTGCCGAATTATAACGACCAGAGGACACTTCTTTAGAAATAAATTCGTCATAATGAACACCCAGTAAAATTGACGTGTTTCTTGCCATAAAAATTAATTTATAAATCAAAAATACCAATTATTGGTATACAATCTAAAATTTTAAGTCAGCTTTTTGTTAAACATACAATTACGCTAAGCTGAGTGCATCGAACTATCCAGCATTGCCAAATACTCATTCCGAAAATTGTGCATTCTTAAATACGCTTCTGCCAATTCATAAGCTCCATTACAATAACTCGTCCAATCTGTATTGTTGATGGCAGCTAGTTGATCTAATGCTGCTGCAATTGTCAGTGGTTGATCGAGTGGTAAATTCCAGCCAGCTTGTTTTTTGGAAAGTTCATTCCAACTGGTAAAATCACTACTGATGATTGGTCTACCTGCACCGAGGCATTCAAAAATTGCATGCGAAAAGTTTTCGCCTTTGCTCAATAAAATCATAGCATCCGCGTTGGATACAATGGTTTGCATTTGATCGGGTGAATAATCACCTTTGTATGAAACTAAAATATGTGCTGGCAACTGATTGATCACTAGCAGACATTCATCCCAATAAGTCTGTTCTTTTATAACACCATAAATGGTTAATTCTATAGAAGCGTTACAATGCATCAGGGATTGCAATACATACAAAAGGTTTTTCTTTTCTGTAATGATAGATGCATACAAGAGC